>DWZY01000107.1 GCA_019117325.1 Candidatus Brevibacterium intestinigallinarum | reverse complement strand
GCAGAAGGAGAAGGCGAACGCCTGATCCGATGCGCTGAGCGCAGCCGCTGATCAGCGAGGCCCCGGACATGCGTCCGGGGCCTCGCTGTGTGTGGGTGTGGGGGCACAGCTGGTGGGCTGGTCTGTGTCCGGGGCGGTCCGCGGTGCGTCGTGGGACGGATTGGTCTGCGTCGTGGGAAGGGCCGCGCGGGTCCGTGGTCAGTCGTATGGTGAGCCTTGTCTAAGATGGTGGGCAGAGTGGTCGTGCGCTGAGCCGACCGCAGCACCGTGACCGTTCGAGGAGAGGAGCGCCGTGGATCCGCTGACATGGAACCTGCCGCTCCTCGTCGTGTGGCTGATCCTGTACGGCATCATCCTCTGCCGCGCCGGTGCCACGTACCTGCTGGGGCGGCTGGCGCGCGGCGGCCTGTCGAAGTCGGTGCGCATCCGTGCCGCGCTCGCCTCTCCGGAGTACGCGCGAGCCGAGCAGCGGGTCAACCGCTGGGGCGCACCTGTCGTCGCGCTGAGCTTCCTGACCGTGGGCTTCCAGACGCTGGCGAACCTGGCCGCCGGCACGACCCGGATGCCGTGGCTCCGCTATGGCGCGGCCCTGGCAGTGGGCGGCGCGGCCTGGGCGACGATCTACTCCGTGGTGGGATTCGCAGGATTCCGGGCGATCGCCCTCGCATACGAGCGGGCGCCGGTCCTCACGGTGTGCGTGGGCGTCGCGATCGTTGTCGCGCTGATCGCGCTGCTGCTGGTGTCCGGGCGCCGTCGCGCCGCCCGGCGGGAGGTCGTGCAGGACGAGCAGGCCGAGCCGCTAGTCTGAGTGCGCACGCCCCCATAGCCCAACCGGCAGAGGCAGCCGACTTAAAATCGGTTCAGTCTGGGTTCGAACCCCAGTGGGGGCACCCATGGAAAGGCTGCTCACCAGGCATGACGTCCGGTGAGCGGCCTTCGCCGTGTGTCACGCCCAGCCACGCGCCCGTCGCGCGTTCACGCGCCGGGTCTCGCCGCGGATCGTGAAGAGCGAGATGACGGTCCCCACGTAGAAGAAGCCCAGCGTGAGCAGGAACAGGATCCCCATGAAGATCTTGCCCAGGTAGAAGTACTGGAGCCCTGCGACGAAGAAGAAGCCCACGATCGTGAGGACGAGCGCCAGGCCCTCATCCTTGGCGGGTGCTGCGGGGTGGGACATGTCTGCCTCCTGAGCGTGGCGGTGATGTGTGGGAACGGTCGTGGTGGCGATATATAGGAACGGTCGGGGGAGCGCAGGCCATGTGCGCGGCCGCGCGGTTCGTCTCGATTCTCCCAGGACCGCCTGAGCGGACGGTGCACGCGTCGCGGGATCCGCGACAACCCACCCACCAGCGGCAGGGTGGTCTCACGCGCACCTGCCCGGGTGCGGAGTCGCCGTCTCACGGGACTAGTCTCGGAGGCATGGACTTCGTCGGAGACACGGATGCACCGATCGTCATCGCAGGTGGCGGGGCCGCCGGGCGCGCTGCGGCCCAGGCACTCCTGGCCGCAGAAGGCCAGCCGCTCCCGCTCCTGCACCTGGCCGGTCCCGCGGGCGAGGCCATCGACCGCACCGTCGTCGACAAGGCGATCATGACCGGCCGGCTCACCGCCGAGCGCGCACAATCCATGCGCCCGCCACTCGAGGGCCTCGAGACCCGGGAGGACACGCTCGTTGGGATCGCCCAGGCCGTGTCCAGGACCGCGGCCGCACCTTCCACCGTGGCCGCCACGACCGAAGCCGCCCCCACCCAGTCCACCCCCACGTCCGAGGCCGCACTCACCGCACCGGCACCCCTGCGCCTGACCCTGGGGTCGGGGGAGGAGATCACCGCTTCGGGGCTCGTCATCGCGACCGGCTCGACGCCGCGGACCCTCGATGTGCCGGGTGCCGCGCAGTGGCAGCGGGCCGGACGCCTCACCACCCTGCACTCCACCGCGGACGCACTCGCCATCCGCGCACTCCTGGCCGATTCCCCGGGCGCCCGGGTCCTGGTGAGCGGCGCGGGCCTCGTGGGCTCCGAGGCCGCCACCCTCCTGACCGAGGCCGGCCACACCGTCACCCTCGTCGCCCCCTCGACACCGCCGGGCGAGGCCGCCCTGGGACGCACGCTCGCCACCCGGCTGGCGGAGATCCACTCGGGTGCCGTCGACACCCGTTTCGGCGCGCGCATCGCCCGCCTGGAGGGGATCCGCTCCCAGACCGTCTCGACCCGGTTCGGCGACGACCTCGCCCGACGGGAAGACACGACGGGCGACCCGCACGGGCTCGCCGTCCTGGACGACGGTACCGAGGTCCGGGCCGACCTCGTCATCGTCGCCCACGGCGCCCTCCCGCGCGTGCCGCAGGGCGTGGGCGGAGAGGCCGGCATCCCCGTCGATGACCGGCTGCGGGTCCGAGGCCGTCCGGGCATCCTGGCCGCCGGCGCCGTCGCGCTCTTCACCGCGGGCGACGGCCGCACCGCCCACCGGATCGACCACTGGGACGATGCCGAGGCGCAGGGGACCCATGCCGCCCGCGTCTTCCTCCACGACCTCGGTCTGGGTGCGGACCCCGGACCCTACCGACCGGTCAGTCCCTGGTCCGCGCGGATCCACGGCCGGCAGCTGGCAGGCTTCGGCCACCGCATGCCGGCCTCGCACGAGCGGATCGTGAGCGAGGACCCGCTCCTCATCGAGTTCGTGGACACGGACGGCGCTCTGTGCGCTGTCCTCGGACTGGACGCCGGACGCGCCCTCCGTGAGAGCGCGCGTAGTCTGCGGGAATGACCTCCGCCGACGAGCCCCGCTTCCCCGACCGCCGCACGCGGACGGTGGCCTGGCGCGGGCTCCTCGTGGGTGTCGTGGCCCAGCTGTCCTACACCTTCGCGATCACCGGCCCCGCCTTCCTCATCCCGCACCTGCGCGCCCAGGAGGGCTTCACCCTGGCCCAGGGCGGCATGGTCGGCACCGCCACGAGCATCGGCATGGTGCTCACGCTCGTGGCGTGGGGCGCGATGTCCGATCGGCGGGGAGAGCGGCTGGCACTGGTCCTGGGCCTCTTCCTCAGCGGCACGGCCGCCGCGATGGGGCTCCTCCTGGTGTGGGCGGACCTCGTGCACTCGCCGCTCGCTCTGGTCCTCGTCCTGGCCGCCGTGGGCGCGGCCGGCTCCAGCGTCAACACCGCGACCGGCCGGATCGTCGCCGGCTGGTTCCCGCGCAGCATGCGGGGGATGGCGATGGGCGTCCGCCAGATGGCACTGCCCCTGGGCACCGCGATCGCCGCCGTCCTCGTCCCGCCGCTGGCGGATGCGTGGGGGCTGCTCGGCTTCTTCGCCGTCTCCCTCGTGCTGTGCCTGATCAGCGGCGTCGCCTGCCGCGTGGGCATCGTCGATCCGCCGAGGCCGTCCGGGACGACCGTGACCGGCTCGCCTGCCGATGATGCGGGACTGGCAGAGGCGCCCGAGGCCTCTCCCGCGACCGCGAGCAGGGCCACTCCTCCTGTGGCCGCCAGGACGGGGGACCCGGCCGCGGACCCCGGCGCGTCGACGACGGCACCGGCGGCGGCCTCGGCGGATGTGAATCCGTACCGGGCAGACT
>DWZY01000106.1 GCA_019117325.1 Candidatus Brevibacterium intestinigallinarum | reverse complement strand
CCTCCGTGGCGTGGACCATCTGCAGCTGCTCGAGGACGTAGCCCTTGCGCTCGATGCGGGCCAGCACATCGCCGACGAGACCGCGCTCGACGCCGTCCGGCTTCACGAGGATGAGGGTGCGCTCTGACATGGGGTCTCCATTCTGTTGACGAGGTCGCTGTCGTGAGGTCGCGTGGGTGGGCCAGGGCGAGTGGCCCCGGTGCGAGACTAGCGGGTCCGGCCCGCCGCTCGCGATGGGTGCCATTGTCAGGCCTCCCGCGCGGCCGCCTCGCGGTCGATGCGCCGGCCCCAGTACACGCCCACCGCCCACATCGCGCCGAACACGAGGCCCACGAAGACGAGTCCGGGCGACACGATCCCCAGTGCGAGGATCGCGACCTGCCCGATCCAGCCCAGCAGGATGCCGGGCCGGTTCTCGAAGCGGCGGCGCGGCAGCAGGGCGGCCGCCACGATGAGCATCAGCGCCGTCGCCGTGAGAAGGCCGATGTACACGCCCATCGAGACGAAGGCGGGTCGCAGGCCGATCCCCATGAGGCCCGCGAAGTAGAGGACCACCACCTCGCAGACCAGCACGACGCCGGCCAGGATCGGCAACTTCGATCGTGCCTGCTCGCTCACAGTCCTCCCTCCGCGCCCATGAGGATCCGCGCCTCGGCGACCGTGAGGAGGGACCCGGTCACGACGATGCCGGCACGGGCGCGCTCACCGGCGGCGGCCTCGGCGGTGTCCGCCAGGTCGAGCGCCCGCATGAGCGCGTCCTTCACGGTCGCGGCGACGGTCACGTCGTCCGCGTCGAACCACTCCTCTGCCGCAGCGGCCAGGTCGTCGGTGTCCATCGCCCTCTCGCTGAGGGTCTGGGTGACGATGACGCGGTCGGCGAAGCGGTGCACGTACTCGAGGACGCCGTGCGGATCCTTGTCCGCGAACATGCCCAGGACGACGGTGACGTCCGTGAGGTCGAACGCCTCGTCCATCGTCTGGGCCAGTGCGGCGGCGCCTGCGGGATTGTGCGCGCCGTCGACCAGGACGGTCGGCTCGGACTTGAGGACCTCGAGACGGCCGGGGCTGGTGAGCGAGGAGAAGGCCTCCCCCACCGCATCCTCTGCCAGCGGCCGGTCGCCGCCGGTCAGGAACGCCTCGGCCAGCGCGACCGCGGTCGCCGCGTTGTGCGCCTGGTGCTCGCCGTGCAGCGGGAGGAAGAGGTCCGGGTAGTCCCCGCCGATCCCCCGCAGCGAGATCATCTGCCCGTCGACGGCGAGCGTGCGCTCGACGACGCCGAAGCCCTGGCCCTCGACCCATCCCTGCAGTCCGCGGGACGTCACCTGCTCCGTCAGCACGGCCAGTGCGTCCTCCTCCGGCTGCCGGGCGATGATGACGAGCGGCTCCGGCTCCGGCGTGGGATCGACGGTGCGGTTCAGGATCCCCGCCTTCGTCGCGGCGATCTCTGCCACCGTGTCGCCCAGGAAGCGCTGGTGGTCGAGGCCCACAGCGGTGAAGCCGCAGACGCGGGCGTCGACGACGTTCGTCGAGTCCCACTCACCGCCCATCCCCACTTCCAGCACCATGGCGTCGACCGGCGCGTCCGCGAAGACAGCCAGGGCCAGGACGGTGAGCGCCTCGAAGAAGGTGAGGCCGGGGCGCCCTTCGTCCGCAAGACCCTGATCGACGAGCGCGAGGACCGGCTCGATCTCGTCGTAGACGCGCGCGAAGGTCGCGTGGCCCACCTCCTCGCCGTCGACGCTGATGCGCTCCGTCACGTGCGTGAGGTGCGGGCTCGTGAAGCGGCCCACCCGCAGGTTGTGCGCACTCAGCAGCGCGTCGACCATCCGCGCCGTCGAGGTCTTCCCGTTCGTGCCTGTGAGCATGATCGCGGGGGCGGCCAGGTGGATGTCGCCCAGCAGCTCGCAGGCCCGCCGCGTCGCGTCGAGGCGCAGCTCCACCTGCGTCTCCCCCGCGCGCGCCAGCAGCGCCGCATAGACGCGTGCCAGCTCGCCGGTCGCGACGGGCTCCGGCGCGAGCGGCGCGTCGTCGCCGGGCACCTCGTCGCCCGGCAGCGTGCCGTCCTCGTCCGGGACCAGCGGTGTCAGATCGTCGTTGTCCGTCATGCCCTCTCCACCTGCACGGAGACGCCCTCGCCCAGCTCACCCACGGTGAGCGCGTCCGGTCCGGCGGCCTCGGGATCGGTGATGTCGAGATCGATCGCCAGGACCTCGCCGGCCACGAGGCTGCGGTGCGCGGCCAGAGCGGATGCGACGGCCTCGGGAGCGTGGAGGGTGACCCGGATGCGATCCGTGACGTCCAGCTCCAGCTGCTTGCGCACGCCCTGGATGGCGCGGATCGCATCGCGTGCGGTGCCCTCCGCGACCAGCTCGTCCGTCAGTGCGGTCTCCAGCGCGATGAACCCGTCCTGCACGGGTGCCAGGGCCAGGGACTCCGACCCGGACTCCGCGCGCTCCTCGAGCGTGTACTCGCCCTCGACCAGCTCGATGCCGCCCGCGGTCACGACGCCGTCCTCGACGGACCAGTCGCCGGACTTGGAACCGCGGATCGCCTGCTGCACGTCCTTGCCCAGGCGCGGACCGGCCGCACGGGCGTGCACGGTCAGGCTGCGCTCGAACGAGAAGCCGGCGTCGCGGGCCTCGGCGGTGCCCAGCACCCGGACGCTCTTGACGTTGAGCTCGTCCGCGATGATCGCGGTGAAGTCCTCGCCCAGATCCAGGTCCGTCACGAGCACCAGCTCAGACAGCGGCAGGCGCACGCGCAGGTTGCGCGCCTTGCGCAGCGCGGAGCCGGCGGAGCACACGGACCGGGTGAAGTCCATCGCGGCGACGAGGTTCTCATCCGCCGGGAACTCGCCGGCGTCCGGGAAGTCCTCGAGGTGGACGGACCGGCCGCCCGTGAGACTCTTCCAGATCTCCTCCGTGGCGAACGGCAGCAGCGGGGCGATCGCCCGCAGCAGGGCCTCGAAGGCGGTCGAGAACACGTCGAACGTCGCGTGCGACGCCTCCGAGCCGTCCCAGAAGCGGCGGCGCGACCGGCGGACGTACCAGTTCGTCAGCATGTCGAGGTGGCTCTGCGTGAGTGCGGAGGCGGTCCAGATGTCGTAGCCGTCCATCGCGGCCTGGAAATCGTCCAGGAACTCGCGGGTCTTCGCGACGAGGTAGCGGTCCAGCACCTGGTCGGATTCGAGCGAGTGCTTGGCCTCGTAGCCGGTGCCCGGACCCGCGGGGCCGTCCGCCGTGTTCGCGTAGGTCGCGAAGAACTGCCACGCGTTCCACAGGGGCAGCAGCACCTGGCGGACGCCGTCGCGGATGCCCTGCTCCGTCACGATGAGGTTGCCGCCGCGCAGGATGGGGCTGGACATGAGGAACCAGCGCATCGCGTCGGAGCCGTCGCGGTCGAGGACCTCGTTGACGTCCGGGTAGTTGCGCAGGCTCTTCGACATCTTCTGCCCGTCGGAGCCCAGGACGATGCCGTGCGAGATGCACGTCGTGAAGGCGGGGCGCTCGAAGAGTGCGGCGGCCAGGATGTGCAGCGTGTAGAACCAGCCGCGCGTCTGGCCGATGTACTCGACGATGAAGTCCGCCGGGTAGTGGTTCTCGAACCACTGGGCGTTCTCGAACGGGTAGTGGACCTGGCCGTACGGCATCGACCCGGAGTCGAACCACACGTCCAGCACGTCCTCGACGCGGCGCATCGTGGACTTGCCGGTGGGGTCATCCGGGTTGGGCCGGGTCAGTTCGTCGACGAAGGGACGGTGCAGGTTGGGCTTGCCGTCCGGTCCCACCGGCAGGCGGCCGAAGTCCCGCTCGATCTCCTCGAACGAGCCGTAGACGTCGATGCGGGGGTAGGCGGGGTCGTCGGAGCGCCACACCGGGACCGGGGAGCCCCAGAAGCGGTTGCGGGTGATCGACCAGTCGCGCGCGTTCTCCAGCCACTTGCCGAACTGGCCGTGCTTGACGTTGCCGGGCACCCACGTGATCTGCTCGTTCGTTGCGAGCATCGTCTCCTTGATCTGCGTGACGGAGACGAACCAGCTGCTGACCCCCTTGTAGATGAGGGGGTTCTTGCAGCGCCAGCAGTGCGGGTACGAGTGGTCGTAGGTCTCGTGCCGCAGCAGCACGGTGCCCGGGGAGACGGAGGCGACGACGGCCTCGGCGGAGGCCGTCGCGGCCTTGAGGTCGCGGATGATGCGCGGGTTCGCGTCGAAGACCAGGTCGCCCGCGTACTCGGACACGGGGGCGGTGAAGCGCCCGTCGGCACCCACCGGCATGACGGCCTCGATGTTCTCGCGCTGGGTGACGACGTGGTCATCCTCACCGAAGGCGCCGGCGGTGTGGACGAGCCCGGTGCCGTCCGTCGTCGTGACGAAGTCGCCCTCAACGACGCGGAACGCGTTCTCGTGGTCCGCGTAGTACGTGAACGGAGGGGCGTAGTGGGCCTCGAGCAGCTGGGATCCCGTGAGCCGCGCGATGACGGTGGGCTCCTCCCCCAGCTCGCGGGCGTACGCGGCCAGGCGGGCCTCGGCCAGCACGTAGCGCTCCGGAACTCCCGTGGGGCCGTCGGACTCGACGACGACGTAGTCGATGTCCGCGCCCGCGACGATCGCGAGGTTGGACGGCAGGGTCCAGGGCGTCGTGGTCCAGATGAGGAAGAGGGCACCGGTCAGTGCGTCCCGCACCTCATCCGTCGCCGAGGCCGGGGCCACCGTGCACCGCAGGCCCACCGTGACAGCCGGGTCCTGGCGCATCTTGTAGACCTCGTCGTCCATGCGCAGCTCGTGGTTGGACAGCGGCGTCTCGTCCGACCAGCAGTAGGGCAGGACGCGGAAGCCCTCGTAGACGAGGCCCTTGTCGAAGAGGCTCTTGAAGACCCAGAGGACGGACTCCATGAACTCCGGGTTGAGCGTCTTGTAGTCGTTCTCGAAGTCGACCCAGCGGCCCATGCGGTTGACGTAGGCCTGCCACTCGTCGGTGTAGCGCAGGACGGATTCGCGTGCGGCCTCGTTGAACGTCTCGACGCCCATCTCGAGGATCTCGTCCTTCGTGGTGAGTCCCAGCTGGCGCATCGCCTCGAGCTCTGCGGGCAGGCCGTGGGTGTCCCAGCCGAAGCGGCGCTCGACCTTCTTGCCCCGCATCGTCTGGTAGCGCGGGACGACGTCCTTCGCGTAGCCGGTCAGCAGGTGGCCGTAGTGCGGGAGGCCGTTGGCGAACGGCGGGCCGTCGTAGAAGACGAACTCGTTCTCGCCGTTCTCGCCGGCCTCGCGGGCCTCGACGCTGGCGCGGAACGTGTCGTCCGCCTCCCAGAACTCGAGGATCCGCTGCTCCAGGTCGGGGAACGACGGAGAGGCTGACAGGCCGAAGGCGGAACCCTGCTTGGGGTAGATGCGGTCACTCATGAGCGTCCTCTGGTGCGCGGGACACGTGCACCCGGTGGCACCCGTCTCCCTGTGTACGGTTCTTCCCGTGCGAGGACGACTGTGCGCCTGGGCGCTGCCGCGGTACCACCCCGCTTATCCGCGCTCCCCTGTTCGGGTGGGGCGCGAATCGCTCATTCGGCTGTGACGGGCCGTCCCGTCCGGTTCTACTGGGCCCGCGCGTCTGCTGGGACGGTGCGGGCTGTTCTTCCGGATGCTCCCCGGTGATGGCCGGATCGATGCAGTGCAGATCCTACCGCACAGGGGAGGATGCTCGTCGACCCCCCGGTGTGCAGTGGGGTGGGCTGGTCTGGCTCAGTCCGGTTCGTGCAGGTCTGGTCTGTCCGGCTGGCCAGGGCTTGGCCTGTCTCATCTGGTCCGGCCCGTCCTCACCTGGCACGGTCATGCCTGCCTCGTCGTGGCGGTTCGTGTTGCACGTGGGCACGGTCCCGTGGTTCGTGCAGCACTCCAGCACAGATTCCGCCGGATTCCTGTGCCGAGGTGCAACACCAACAGCGAACCTGCGCCCAGGTGCAACACGGACGGCCCCCCAATGCGACACGAACAGGGCAGACGGGCTGCGCGGCCCTCACCGACACGCATCACCCGTGCGCCGACACGCATGGTCCGTACGCCCGCACGCGGGTTCACATCTGATGTGCCCGTGCGCCACATGCGCCCGTTCGCACGTCGGACTGTGGACGACCGCAGGCTCCGTCCACACGGAGAGGGCGGCCGGCCCATGCGGGCGCGGTCGCCCGTACCGTCACGGGCATGGCGACAGGCGATGATTTCACGGTCGAATGGGTGCCGGTGCTCATCACGAGGGCGACGGCGCGGCAGCGGGGAGCCTCCGAGTCTGACGCAGTGACGCGCCCCCACCGCCGTCCGATCGTCCCGGGAGTCCACGCGCACCGGACCGACGAGCGGCCGATCGCCGTCCCAGTCTGGGCGGGCGACGAGTGGCGGAGGATCCGCGCGCTCACCGAGGCCGTTCAGATCGTGTGCCCGGACGCCGTCCTCTCCCACGCCTCGGCGGCTCAGCTGCACGGACTCCCCGTGCCTGGCCGCATCCGGAGCAGCCTCATCGACATCACGAGCGCTCGCTCGCAGATGCGGCGGCCAGGGTTCCGGGGACACCGGCCTCAGCCGCTCACGACAGTGCGGAAGCATGAGGTCACCGTCGCCCACCCACTGGAGGTCCTTCGCCAGTTCGCGGGACTGCTCACGATCCGCGAACTCGTCGACGTCGTTGATGCGCTGTCCGGCCCATGGCACGGTCAGGCCGTCACTGATCCTGACACGCTGGCCGCGCAGATCCCCGGCTGGCGACGGTTCCAGGGCCGCCGCAAACTCGAGGCCGCGGTGCGCGCATCCCGAGCTGGTGTCGGGTCGCCCCGTGAGACGCAGCTTCGCCTCGCGATCGTCGACGCGGGACTGCCTGAGCCCGCCGTCACCACGCCGGTGGCGATCGACGGGATCACCTATCACCCCGATCTGGCGTACCTGCACGAACGCATCGCGATCGAGTACGAGGGCGACCATCACCGGACGCAGCGGCGCCAGTGGAACCTGGACATCCGGCGGGCACAGGCCTTCGCCAATGCCGGCTGGGTCTACCTGCGCGTCACCCGCGACACGGTCATGCAGGAGTTCCTGGGCGATCTCGCCAGGCACCTGCACGACCGGTGGCGAGGACGGGACCTGAGGCAGTGACGGCCGGTCACAGCCCCCGGTTGCTCACAGCCACTGGTTGCTCACAGCCCCTGGTTGCGGGCGACCTTGTGCTGCGCGGCCTGCGCGATGGGGCGGATGACCATGAGGTCGACATTGAAGTGGTGCGGGCGGGTGAGCGTCCACACGACCGCGTCCGCGCAGTCATCGGCCGTCAGGGGGTTCTCGACGCCCTCGTAGACCTTGTCCGCGGCCTCCTGCGAGCCCAGGCGCTTGCGGGAGAACTCCTCCGTCGCGACCATGCCCGGCGCGATCTCGATGACGCGCACGGGACGGCCGGCCAGCTCGAGGCGCAGCGTCGCGGCGACGGAGTGCGCGCCGTGCTTGGACGCGACGTAGCCGCCTCCGCCCTCGTAGACGATGTGACCGGCGGTCGAGGACATGACGACGATGTCGCCGCGACCGGACTCCTCGAGCGCGGGCAGGAGCGCCTTGACGCAGCGGACGACGCCCAGCACGTTGAGGTCGAACATGCCGGCCCAGTCGTCGATCCCCGCGTTCTCCACGGTGTCACTGCCGAACGCGGCGCCCGCATTCGCGACGAGCGAGTTGACGGGGCCTCCGGCCAGGACCTGCTCCGCCATCGCGGCGACGGACTCATCGCTCGTCATGTCCGCGACGACGTACTCGCACCCGGTCTCGTCCGCGAGTGCCCGCAGCTCGTCCTCGCGCCGGGCGACGGCGACGACATCCCAGTCCAGCGCCCGCAGGCGACGGACGGTCTCGGCTCCCATCCCGGAGCTGGCCCCGGTGACGACGGCTCGCAGTGCGCTCATGTGACTCTCCTTCGCGGAACGGGCCGCACGGCAGAGCGTGCGGCGCGTGAGAACTTCAGTGGTGGTCGTCACTCAGTCTAGTGAGCGCTCGGGCTCCGGCGGGGCGTCCTCCTCCGGGAGGTCAGCTTCTGCGCCGGGAACGTCCTCCTCTGCGTCTGCGAGATCGGGCTCGCCGTCCGGGAGGCCGGGCTCGGACACAGGCAGACCCTCCGCCGCGTCCTCCCCATCCGAGGGGTCCTCCATCGGCAGCGGGGCGCTCGCAACACCGGCCGGGACCTCTCCGAACGCCACCCGCACCACTGGGATGCTCAGTGCGCCCTTCGTGACGACGGCGCACACGAGCGCGTAGACGAGTGGCAGGACCAGCCCGTGGACCAAGACGGCGACGGGGGAGTCCGGCACGCCGATGAGATCGCGCAGTGAGTACACGAGCAGCGGGTGCAGCAGGAACACCCCGAACGAGTACGGGAAGAGGCGGCGCAGTCCCAGGTAGGGACGGCTGTCGTCGTCGAACAGCCGGTGGAGCACCAGATACCCGGTCAGGCTCATGACGACGACGGTGGGCGACAGGTACTCGTAGACGACGACCCACGGCCGGTCCCCGGGGCCGAAACCGGCCCACAGCATCGTGACCGCGATCGCCCCCAGGAACCCCACGAGGCTCCAGGCGAGCGCCGCACCCCGGACCACGTAGTCGCGCATGATCCAGCCCAGCAGGTAGTAGCCCATCATCGGCAGGAAGCGGGTCGCGATGTTGGGCTCGCCCACTCCGCCCAGGACGGACGCGAAGTGGTCGACGATGCCGATCCCCAGCAGCACGAGGGCGGTCCCCCACTGCGCGCGGCGGGAGCCGTGGACGGTCAGCTGGCGCATGAACGGCGTCAGCAGCGCCAGGAGCGCCAGGATGTAGAGGAAGTACAGCTGCACGAACGGCGATCCGGTGAGGATCGCGGTGAACGGGTCCCAGCCCGTCTCGCGGCCGGCCATGAAGAAGAGCCGGTAGGGGATGTAGACGGCGGTCCAGACGATGAGGGGGACGCCGATCCGCCAGAACCGCTTGGACAGGAAGTCGCGGGGGCGACCGCCCTTCTCCGGGTCCAGGGCGAGCGCACCGGCGATCATGAGGAAGACCGGGACGGACCACCGGCTGAAGGAGTCGATGACGTTCGCGGTCCACCACGACGGTGTGCCGTGGTCGGTGAAGCGCAGGCCCACCGTGTCCGCGATCGTGTGGATCGCGATGACCGCGATGATCGCCGCCGAGCGTGTGGGGTTCATCCACTGCGTGGACCGCGGCGGCGGTCCCGTCTCTTCCACCCGATCCAACAGAGCCATGGAGGATATCCTGCCAGGCTTCGCCCTCCGGCACCCGCTCGGCTGAGGAGCCCCGTATGGGACAATCGCCCCCATGACGACTTCCAGCACACATGACTCGGTGCATCTTCCGGACAGGCCGGCCCTCGAGGGCCTCAAGGACAAGTGGGACGCCGCGTGGACGGAGTCGGGCGTCTACGCCTTCGACCCGGACACCACCCGCGACGAGGTCTACTCGATCGACACTCCCCCGCCCACCGCATCCGGCTCCCTCCACGTGGGTCACGTGTTCTCCTACACCCAGACGGACGTCATCGCCCGCCACCAGCGGATGAAGGGCAAGAACGTCTTCTACCCGCTGGGCTGGGACGACAACGGCCTGCCCACGGAGCGCCGCGTCCAGAACTACTACGGCGTCACGTGCGATCCGTCGCTGCCGTACGACCCGGACTTCACCCCGCCCGCGAAGGCCCCGCGCAACGCGCGCGACTACGTGAAGGTCTCGCGCCAGAACTTCATCGAGCTGTGCCTGACCCTGTCGGAGGAGGACGAGGCGGTCTTCGAGGACCTGTTCCGCTCCGTAGGGCTGTCCGTCGACTGGGCCCACACGTACCGGACGATCGACGACACCGCCCGCGCGATCTCCCAGCGCGCGTTCCTCCAGGACCTCTCGACGGGCAACGCCTACTCGCAGGACGCCCCCACGATGTGGGACGTGTCCTTCCGGACGGCCGTCGCGCAGGCGGAGCTCGAGGACCGCGAGAAGGAGGGCGCGTACCACCGCGTCGCCTTCTATCCCGCCGCTGCGGACGGCACGGCCGACCGCAGCCAGGAGCCGGTCGTCATCGTCACCTCCCGCCCGGAGCTCATCCCCGCGGTCGTCGCCCTCGTCGCGCACCCGGACGACGAGCGCTACCAGCACCTGTTCGGACGCACCGTCGTCTCCCCGCTGTTCGGCGTCGAGGTCGAGGTCCGCGCCCACGGCCTGGCGAAGGCGGACAAGGGCACCGGCATCGCGATGGTCTGCACGTTCGGTGACCTCACCGACGTCACGTGGTGGCGCGAGCTGGACCTCCCCACCCGCGCGATCATCACCCGCGACGGCAGGCTGTCCCAGGACACGCCCGCCTGGATCGAGGACTCCCCCGCCGCCGGTGCCGCCGAGGCCTACCAGGCACTCGCGGGCAAGACCACCTTCACAGCCCGCAAGGACATCGCGGACCTGCTGCGAGAGTCCGGTGACCTCCTCGCGGAGCCGGAGCCGATCACGCACCCGGTGCCGTTCTTCGAGAAGGGCGACAAGCCGCTCGAGGTCGTCACCTCCCGCCAGTGGTACATCCGCAACGGCGGCCGCTCCCCAGAGCTGCGCGATGAGCTCATCGCCCGCGGCCGCGAGCTCGAGTGGCATCCCGCCTTCATGCGCTCGCGCTACGAGAACTGGGTCGAGGGCCTCAACGGCGACTGGCTGGTGTCCCGCCAGCGCCACTTCGGCGTCGCGATCCCCCTGTGGTACCGCCTGGATGCCGACGGCACCCCGGACTACGACGCGCCGATCGTCCCGGATGACGCGCAGCTGCCCGTCGACCCGCTGGCGACCGCGCCGGCCGGCTACGAGGAGTCCCAGCGCGACCAGCCCGGCGGCTTCACCGCGGATCCGGACGTGCTCGACACGTGGGCGACCTCGTCGCTGACCCCGCAGCTGGTGAGCGGGTGGACGCGCGACGAGAAGCTGTTCGCGAACGTGTTCCCCATGGACCTGCGCCCGCAGGGTCACGACATCATCCGCACGTGGCTGTTCTCCACGGTCGTCCGCGCGCACTCGCTCAACGACTCCGTCCCGTGGACCCGCACGGCGCTGTCGGGCTGGATCCTGGATCCGGACCGCAAGAAGATGTCGAAGTCGAAGGGCAACGTGGTCGTCCCCAGCGACATCCTCGCGGAGCAGAAGCCCGGGTTCGGGCCCGACGCGGTCCGGTACTGGGCCGCCAGCGCCAAGTTCGGTGCGGACACCGCGTATGACACGCAGCAGATGCAGATCGGCCGCCGCCTGGCGATGAAGCTGCTCAACGCCTCGAAGTTCGCGCTGGCCCAGGGCGTCCACGCCGGCCACGTGGGGCGGGACGACCTCATCACGCACGAGCTGGACCGCTCCGTCATGGCGGCCCTGCAGGCCGTCATCGCGGATGCCGGACGCCTCATGGACGAGTACAGCGGCGCCCAGGCGCTCCGCGTCGTCGAGTCGTACTTCTGGGACTTCACGGACGACTACGTCGAGCTCGTGAAGGACCGCTCCTACGGCGCGCAGGGCGAGGAGGCGCAGCAGTCCGCGCACGCCACGCTGGCGACCGCGCTGGATGCGCTCCTGCGCCTCTTCGCACCGTTCCTGCCCTTCGTGACGGAGGAGGTCTGGTCGTGGTGGCGCGAGGGGTCGATCCACCGTGCTCCGTGGCCCACGGCGCAGGCGACACAGGAGCCCGTCGACCGGCTGGAGCTCGTCGCCTCCGCGCTCACGAAGCTGCGGCAGACGAAGACGGAGGCGAAGGTCTCCCAGAAGACCCGGATCACGCGGGCCGTGCTCCATGCCCCGGCAGACGTGCTCGCCGCGGTCGAGGCCGCGCGCGAGGACCTGCTGGCGGCCGGTCGCGTCGACGAGTTGGAGACGCAGGTGCGAGAGGACGTGTCCGCGCAGCCGACCGGTGACGAGCAGACCGAGGCCGAGGCCGCCGTGCACGTCACGGACGTGGTCTTCGAGACCGTCGACGCCTGAGCGATCGCCGGGAATCGTGGCGGATCTGCACCACGAGGCTCGATCCGGCTGATCCTCTGCGGTCTACAGTGGGGTGGTGCGAGCGCGCAGGCGTTCGCACCACCCCACAGCCGTCCCCCGCGCCCTCGCGGCGCTGACAGAACAGGTGACCCATGAGATCCGAACTCTTCGCCAAGCGCAATGCGGAGATCCAGTCGACCGACCGCTGGACGCTGCAGTCACAGAAGATGCTGCGGACGATCATCACGCCGCAGTCGCCGATCATCGCGACGAAGGGCGCCATGGTCGCGTACCAGGGCAACGTGCAGTTCAAGCACCAGGGGTCCGGCTCCGTGGGGAACTTCCTCAAGAAGCAGGTGTCCGGTGAGGACACCCCCATGATGCGCGCGGAGGGCCAGGGCGAGGTGTTCTTCGCCCGCAACGCCGCGAACATCTTCATGATGCAGCTCGAGGGCCCACAGGATGCGCTGAGCGTCAATTCCTCGTCGCTGCTCGCGTTCGACCCCACGCTCGACCAGGACATCCGGCGGGTCAAGGGTCTGGGGGCGATGGCCTCGGGCACGGGCCTCTTCAACGTGGTCCTGTCCGGTCAGGGCATGGCCGCGCTGGCCTGCCAGGGCGATCCCCTGGTTCTCGACTGCTCGCAGCAGCCCACCTTCGTCGACCCGCAGGCCGCCGTCTGCTGGTCCGCGAGCCTCGCACCGGACATCCACACGGACGTCTCGCTGGGCTCCTTCATGGGTCGCGGCTCCGGTGAGTCCGTACAGATGAAGTTCCACGGCCCCGGCTTCGTCGTCGTGCAGCCCTCGGAGCTCTGAGCACCCCCGCGCACCGCGGTCC
>DWZY01000105.1 GCA_019117325.1 Candidatus Brevibacterium intestinigallinarum | reverse complement strand
GTCAGGTGTGCCAGCCAGCCCGAGTCACGCCCGGCCGACTCGACCCACGCCACCGATCCGCGTGGGGACCAGAGCCTCGACGATCGGTCCCATCGCGTCGCCCAGAGCGGCCTTCTGGTCCTCGCTCAGACCATCGAAGACGTATGTCCGGACGGCCTCCACGTGTCCGGGCGCGGCCTCGACGACCCGGTCGTGCCCGGTCTGCGTGAGGATCGCCAGCGTGTAGCGGCCGTCGTCGGGGTCCGGCTCGCGCCGCAGCAGGCCGCCCTTCTCCAGCCGCGACACGACACGGGAGAGGTGGGAGAGCGTCATGTTCGTGACCGCGGCCAGCTCGCTGAGCCGCATCGTGCGCTCCGGAGCCATGTCGATCTGGGACAGCGAGTGATACTCGACCAGGCTCAGCCCCGAGTCCCTCCGCAGCTGCTGATCCAGGCGGGCGGGCAGCCAGACGGTCGCCGTCCACACGGACAGCCAGGTGGAGGACTCCTCGGGGGAGAGCCAGCGGGTGTCGTGGGGGGTGTCCATGACCGGAGCCTACCAATCACTTGCGGCGGAAACTTGGTGTCTCAAGCCCTGTCGTAGGCTGTCTGTGACGCGCACCATGGGCGGTGCGCCTCGTCGAGAGGAGTCTGATCATGGCGAAGAGGATCCTTGCATCGTTCGGTGTGGACATCGATGCGGTGGGCGGCTGGCTGGGCTCGTACGGCGGCCAGGACTCGATCAATGACATCCAGCGCGGCATCTTCGCCGGCGAGGTGGGTGTGCCGCGCCTCCTGAAGATGTTCCAGCGGGAGGACATCCGGGCCTCGTGGTTCGTGCCGGGCCATTCTGCGGAGACGTTCCCGGATGAGCTGAAGATGATCGTCGATGCGGGCCACGAGGTGGGCGCGCACGGCTACTCGCACGAGAACCCGGTCGACATGACGGCGCAGCAGGAGCGCGACGTCCTGGAGAAGTCCGTCGAGGTCCTCACCGCGGCGACGGGCACGGCCCCGCGCGGGTACGTGGCTCCGTGGTGGGAGATGTCCCAGCGGACGGCCGCGCTGCTGCAGGAGTTCGGGTTCGACTACGACCACTCGCAGTCGCACGCGGACTTCGTCCCCTATTACGTCCGCCTGGGTGAGACGTGGACGAACATCGACTACTCGAAGGATGCGGCTGCGTGGATGAAGCCGCTCCAGCACGGCGAGACGATCGACATGGTGGAGATCGCGGCGAACTGGTACGTCGATGATCTGCCGCCGATGATGTTCATCAAGGGCAGCCCCAATTCGCACGGGTTCGTGAACCCGCGGGACATCGAGCAGCTGTGGCGGGATCAGTTCGACTGGGTGTACCGGGAGCTGGACTACGGAGTCTTCCCGATCACGATCCACCCGGACGTGTCGGGCCGGCCGCAGGTGCTGCTCATGCTCGAGCGGCTCATCGAGTACATCGGGTCGCACGAGGGCGTGGAGTGGGTGACGATGGCGGAGATCGCGGATGACTTCCGTGCGCGCTACCCGTTCGCGGGCGAGGCCCGCCCGCCGCTGTACTGAGACGTGCCACCCCTGACACGAGATCTGAACTGAGAGGACTGGATGACGGAGGCGACGAAGCAGGCCGCCGAGGCCGTGGCTGAGACCGTGGCCAAGGAGACGGTCGAGGAGGTCCGGCTGGGACCCCACACGGTGCAGCTGCGACCCGCGAACGGCGGCAAGTACCCGCAGGCCAACCCGCTGCTGGTGCGCGGTGCGGAGCGCACGGCGATGATCGACGCCTGCCTGCACACCTCACCGGCTGAGGCGGACCTGCTGCTCATCAGCCACTACCACGAGGACCACACCGTCGACGCGGGATCCTGCGCCGAGGTCTGGGTCCACTCCGCGGACGCCGCCGGTGTCCGGGACCAAGACGTCTTCCTCGCGGCGATGGGCATCCCCGCAGAGGCGGCCGCCGGGGTCCTCGAGGAGTTCCGGTGGGCGCCCGTCCCGCACGCCCGTGCGTTCGAGGACGGACAGGTCTTCGACTTGGGCGGCGGCGTCACCATCACGGCGCTCCACTTGCCCGGGCACACGCCGGGCCATGCCGGCTTCCTCGTCCAGCCGGACGGCGTGGCCTTCATCGGGGACGTCGATCTGTCCTCCTTCGGTCCGCTCTACAGCGACGAGGACTCCCGGCTGGCGGACTTCCGGGCCACGATCGAGGCCTGCGCCGGGCTGGAGGCGACCGTCTACGCCACGGCGCACCACAAGGGGCCGTACTGGGACCGGGACGAGTACCTGCAGGTGCTCGCGGACTTCGGCCGTGTCCTCGAGACGCGGGAAGAGGCGATCCTCGACCTGCTGCGCGAGGGCGTGCGAACGGCGGAGGAGATGGTGGGGCGCGGCGTCGTCTACCGACCGGGTCGCCGCCCCGCCTTCGCGGACCGGGTCGAGGAGAGCATGTGCGCCAAGCACCTCGAGGACCTGGTCGCGCGGGGCCTCGTCGCCGTGGACCAGAACGGCGCGCACACGCTCGTGTGAGCAGTGCGCGCCCGGGTGAGCGGTTGCGCGCTCGTGTGAGCGATGCGCACCGACGTGACGAAGACCCGCGGCCCAGTGGCCGCGGGTCTTCAGCGTCCGGGACTCAGGGCTTCCGAGTCACGGACTCAGTGTTGAGCGCTCAGTGGATGCCGGGCACCTGTGGGCGGATCGACTCGATCGTGCGGTCGCCGCTCGTCGCGAGTCCCAGGATGGCCTCGACCGAGCCCAGGGTCTGCAGCTCCGTCAGCAGCGCGAGCGTGGGACGCATGAGGCGGTAGCGGCCCTCGGTCTCGCCGGTGAGCAGTTCGTCGACGGACAGCCACTCGGAGTTCGTCGCCTCCGTCGTCTGGTGCGCCAGATCGGCCAGCCCCTCGCCGGCGGTCACGAAGAAGTAGGTGTCGAACCGCTTCGAGCGGCCCGGAGGGGTCACGAGGTTCGCCCACGGGTGCATGACATCCGCACCCAGTCGCTGACCCGTCTCCTCCTCGACCTCGCGGATCGCGCAGGCGAGCAGGGTGCGCACACCGGTGGCGGCCTCGGCGGGGGTGGCAGTCTCCGGCTGGTCGGCGCCGGGTTCCGTGACGCGGCCGCTCAGGCCCTTCTGCACCGCATCCGTGTGGGCCCACGCGGTGACATGGCGGTCCAGGTCGTCCTCGCCGATCGGCAGGGTGCCGGCCGCCTCCACGTCCTCCAGGTCGACCCGGCCGCCGGGGAACACGACGACGCCGGCGGCGAAGTCCATCGTCTTGACGCGGTGCTGGACGAAGACCTGCAGCTCAGGCGCCTGCCGCAGGATGATGACGCTGGTCGCCGGGCGGACCGGGACGTTCTTCGCGTAGTCCAGCAGGTCGCCGGTCGACGAGCGGGCGGGACGTCCCTGCGCGTCCGTCTCCTCCTTCGCCCGTGCCGCCGCGCGCGTGAGCGCGTCGTGATCCGCCTGGCCGGACAGGTCCGCGCGGTCGTCGCCGTGGACCAGTGAGGCCAGGTCGAAGGCCGTGTCCGTCCGGTCCGTCGCTGCTGCTGCCTGGGATTCGGAACTCATGGTTCTCCTCGCTTCGTCGGGCTCGCTTCGATGGGAGCTTCGCTGTCGATGGTAGCCCCGACCGTGAGCCGGACGTTCGATCAGTTGAGGGATGATCGGCTCTGAGGCGCTGACAAACGATGCCTCGGACGATACACTGATGCCGAAATGGTCTAGAGGGTTCACCGATTCTTTGTCGATCCGCAAGAATGCGGAGGGAGCGCGTGAACCGGTGCACGGAAGGGAGAGCGCAATGGTGCGAGTCATCAACGGTGCCGCAGAGCTGGAGCAGCTCGTGGGGCAGGAGCTGGGTGCCAGCGAGTGGGTCCTGGTCGACCAGGAGCGGGTGAACCTGTTCGCGGATGCGACGGGCGACCACCAGTGGATCCACATCGACGAGGAGAAGGCGAAGGACGGACCGTTCGGCGGCACGATCGCCCACGGCTTCCTGACGCTCAGCCTCCTCCCGCTGCTGGGATCGCAGGTCACAGACGTGACCGGCATGAAGATGAAGATCAACTACGGCCTCAACAAGGTGCGCTTCCCCAACCCGGTGAAGGTGGGGTCGAAGGTCCGCGACGTCGTGACTCTCAAGGAGGTCACCCGCAAGGACTCGGGCATCCAGGTGGTCATGAACCACGTCATCGAGATCGAGGGCCAGGACCGCCCCGCGGCGATCGCCGAGGCCGTCTCCCTCATGGTTGAAGAGGACTGAGAAGCAAGCAGCATGGCAGACACGAATCCGTATCCGGTGACCGAGGGCGTCGACGACGAGACGCTCGAATCGATCCTCAGCACCGTCCGCGACTACGTCCGCGAGAAGGTCATCCCGCGCGAGCTGGAGATCGAGGAGACGAACGAGATCCCGCGCGAGATCCGCGAGGAATCCGCAGAGATGGGCCTGTTCGGCTGGGCGATCCCCGAGGAGTTCGGCGGCCTGGGCCTCAACGCGGAGCAGGACGCGCTCCTGTCCTTCGAGCTGGGCTACACGACGCCGTCGTACCGGTCGCTGTTCGGCACGAACAACGGCATCGCCGGCCAGGTGCTGGTCAACTACGGCACGGATCAGCAGAAGCAGGAGTGGCTGCCGAAGATCGCCTCCGGCGAGGTCGTCGCGTCGTTCGCGCTGACCGAGGCGGATGCGGGCTCGGACCCCTCGGGGCTCACGACGAAGGCCGTCAAGGACGGCGATGACTACGTCATCAACGGCTCCAAGCGCTTCATCACGAACGCGGCGCTGTCCGACGTCCTCATGGTCTTCGCGCGCACGGATCCGAACGCCAGCGGCTCCAAGGGCATCTCCGTGTTCCTCGTGCCGACGAAGGCGGAGGGCGTCACGGTGGGTCCGCCGGACAAGAAGATGGGCCAGGCTGGAGCGCTGACCTCGGAGCTCTTCTTCGACGACGTCCGCGTCCCGTCCGCCAACCTGGTGGGCGGCGAGGAGGAGGTCGGCTTCCGCGCGGCCATGGCCTCGCTCAACAAGGGCCGCCTGCACATCGGCGCGATCTGCGTGGGCCAGGCGACCCGCATCCTCGACGACACGATCGAGCACGCGAAGAACGCGAAGCAGGGCGGTCGCCCCATCGCGGACTTCCAGCTCGTCCAGGCGCAGCTGGCCGACTGCTACACGGAGCTGCGCGCGGCGCGTGCGCTCGTCCTCGACGCCGCACGGCGCTGGGACGCGGGCACGGACCGCAAGCTGGGCCCGTCGACCTCGAAGCTGTACGCCTCGGAGATGCTGGGACGCGTCGCGGACCGCGGTGTCCAGGTCCACGGCGGCATGGGCTACATGCGCGAGACGAGCGTCGAGCGCTTCTACCGCCACGCGCGGCTGTTCCGGATCTACGAGGGCACCTCGGAGATCCAGCGCCTCGTCATCGCCCGCCAGCTGCTCAAGGGCGCGCACCAGAACATCTGAGTGCACGGCCGGGTCCAGCCGCCCCGGCCCAGCGCATCCGGCGGCCCCGGGATCCCGGGGCCGCCGCACCCCCCACCTCTTCCGCACCACCGACCTCTTCCGAAGGAGACATCCATGGCACTTCTCGAGGGCCGCACGGCCGTCATCACCGGCGGAGCCCAGGGCCTGGGCCTCGCGATCGCACAGGCATTCGTCGCCGAGGGCGCGAACGTCGTCCTGGGCGACCTGAACGAGGAGGCGGTCATCGAGGCCGCGAAGAGCCTCGACGTGGGCGACCGCGCGATCGGCATGGGCTGCAACGTCGCCGAGCTGTCGCAGGTCGACGCGCTGGTGCAGAAGGCCGTCGAGGTCTTCGGCAGCCTCGACGTCATGGTCAACAACGCGGGCATCACCCGTGACGCCACGATGCGCAAGATGACCGAGGAGCAGTTCGACCAGGTCATCGCCGTCCACCTGCGCGGCACCTGGAACGGGCTCAAGACCGCGTCCGCCATCATGCGCGAGCAGGAGAACGGCGGCTCGATCATCAACGTGTCCTCGATCTCCGGCAAGGTCGGCATGCTGGGGCAGACGAACTACTCCGCCGCGAAGGCCGGCATCGTCGGCATGACGAAGGCCGCCGCGAAGGAGGTGGGCTTCAAGAACGTCCGCGTCAACGCGATCCAGCCCGGCTTCATCAACACCGCGATGACCGCGGCCATGCGCCAGGACGTCATCGACTCGAAGCTCGCGGAGATCCCGATGGGACGCGCCGGCGAGCCCTCCGAGGTCGCATCCGTCGTGCTGTTCCTGGCCTCGGACATGTCCTCGTACATGACCGGCACCGTGCAGGAGATCGCGGGCGGCCGCCACATCTGAGCCACCGCGAGAACGGCGAGGAGCGCCGTGCACCGCACGCCCCGCGCGTGCGATGCACGGCGCTTCCGCGTCCGCGGGGCCGGATAGGATCGACGACAGTGCGGGAGCCGGTGGCCGCAGACGGCTGACGCGCGGGGAGGAGGCATCCGATGGACCCCAGCGGGATCATCACCTGGATCCTGTCCCAGTTCCCGGGCTGGGGCGCGCTCGTCCTCCTCGTCATCGACGCGGTCGTCCGCGTCGTCGCACTGGGCACGATCCCCTACCGGCGGAAGCCGGCCGCCGCACTAGGCTGGCTCATCCTCATCTTCATGATCCCGTTCGTGGGGATCATCGTCTTCCTGATCCTGGGCTCGCCCAAGCTGCCGCTGCGCCGCCGCGAGAAGCAGCACGAGATCAACGAACGGGTCAAGGCCGCGACCGGCAACCGCTCGATCATCGGGGAGTCCGACCACCTGCCGCTCCCGCTCAGCACCGCCGCGCAGCTCAACTACGAGCTGGGGGCGCTGCCCATGGTGCACGGGAACTCGTTCGACCTCATCTCCGACTCCGTCGACTGCATCGCACAGATGACGGAGGAGGTGCGGAGGGCGACCCGCGTTGTCCACTTCGAGTTCTACATCGTCACGCTGGATGAGACGACCCGCCCCCTGTTCGAGGCGCTCGTCGACGCCCACCGCCGCGGCGTCGAGGTGCGGATCCTCATCGACCACATCGGATCGCTGGGCTACCCGGGGTACCGGGAGCTCGTGCGGCTGCTGGACTCGTCCGGCCTCACGTGGCGCCGCAGCCTGCCCATCAGGCCGTGGCGCGGGGAGTACCAGCGGATCGATCTGCGGAACCACCGCAAGATCCTCGTGGTCGACGGGCAGGTGGCCTTCACGGGTTCGCAGAACATCATCCACCCGACGTACAACAAGCGCTCGAACCTGCGGCGCGGGTACGTGTGGAAGGACCTCATGGTCCGCTGCACCGGTCCGGTCGTCGACGAGCTGGACGCGGTCTTCGCCTCCGACTGGTACTCGGAGACCGACGACGCGCTGCTGGGGGAGTTCGCGGAGGACCTGGACATCCCGGAGGAGCAGTCCGGGATCCTCGCACAGGTGGTGCCGTCCGGACCGGGCTTCGACCAGGAGAACAACCTGCAACTGTTCACCCACCTCATCTACAACGCGAACCGCGAGGTGGTCATCTCATCCCCGTACTTCGTCCCGGACACGGCGCTGCTGACCGCGCTCAAGACGGAGTCCCTGTCCGGAGTGGACGTCCGGCTGTACGTGGGTGCGACGAACGACCACTGGGTCGTGGGGAAGGCGCAGGAGTCCTACTACGACGAGCTCGTCGAGGCCGGCGTGACGATCTACCAGTACCACTCGCCCACGGTCCTGCACGCCAAGTTCATCCTCGTCGATGACGAGGTGACCGTCATCGGGTCGTCGAACATGGACGAGCGGTCCTTCTCGATGAACCACGAGGTGAGCCTCTTCATCGTCGACGAGGAGTTCACGCAGCGGATGTACGCGCTGGAGCGCGAGGACTTCCGTGCCTCCTCCGTCCCGCTGGATGCGGAGCAGTGGCGCCAGCGGTCGTGGATGCGGAAGTACATCGAGAACGTGTGCAGGCTGGGGTCGTCACTGCTCTGAGCGACGACCCCAGCCTGTCACGGGCGCAACTGGGTCAGGAGGAGGCGGTCGAGGGCCCCTCGTCCTCGGGTGCCGTCGACGGGTCGGACACGACGTCCGGCTCCGCGTCCAGCGCCTCGTCGACCGCGGCGCTGATCTGGTCCTCATCCGTGACGTCTTCGTCCTCGTCGTCCCCGTGGGTGAGGTCGTCGAGCTTCTCGCGGCCGGCGGCCACAGCGGATGCGGCGGCGGACTGCACACCGGCCGCGACATCGGGAGCCTTCTCCTTGACCGCTTCGGCGACCTGCGGGGCCTTCTCGCGGATCGTCTCGCCGGCCTTCTCGAACTGCTCCTGCACGCGCGGGTCGGACCAGAGCTGGTCGACCTGCGCCCGGAGCTTCTCGTAGCTGGAGCGTCCGGAGTAGGAGCCCAGCACGAAGCCGATGCCCAGGCCCGCCAGCAGAATCAAGCGCTTCTTCACAGTTGCCTCCAGGAATGCGTCGGTGGTCCAGCCTTTCGAGTTCAGTCTATCCGCCGCAGTGACGCGCGTCATACGCTCTGCCGGACCAGTCCCACGACCGCGACGCGCGAGCGGACGCCCAGCTTCTTCAGCACCTTCGACACGTGCTCCTCGACGGTGCGGCGGCTGATGACGAGGCGCTCGGCGATCTGGATGTTCGTGAGGCCGTCCGCGACGAGCTGGGCGATCTGGCGCTCGCGCGGGGTCAGGGCACTCAGGGGGTCGGCCGCGGCGTCGAGCCGGGCGAGGGCCGCCCGCACCCGGCCCAGGTGGGCGGGCATGCGCAGCTCCCCGAAGATCTGCTGGGCCTCCGCGAGGAGGGTGCGGGCGCGGGCGGGCTGGGTCGTCTCGAGGACCTCGGCGAGCGTCGTCAGCAGCATCGCCTGCGGGATCCGGGTCCCCTGCGCGCGGGTGACGCCGAGGCCCTCGTCGAGGAGGCGCACGGCCGTCGCCGCGTCGCCGGATCGTGCGTGCACGAG
>DWZY01000104.1 GCA_019117325.1 Candidatus Brevibacterium intestinigallinarum | reverse complement strand
GCGCGAGGTGTCGAGCTCGACCTCCGCCAGTACGGGGGCGATGACCGCCTCCTGCAGGTCGGCCGTCAGCTGCGGCAGCGCGTAGTCGCGGTCGTGCTGGCTGGAGACGACGACGGCCTCGAGGCTCACGGCCTCGTCGCCGTCGTAGCCGATCGTCACCTGGGTCTTGCCGTCCGGCCGCAGCTCCGGCAGCAGGCCGTCGCGGCGGACCTGCGAGAGGCGCTCGGAGAGGCGGTGCGCCAGGTGGATGGGCAGCGGCATGAGCACGGCCGTCGAGTCATCCGCGTAGCCGAACATGAGGCCCTGGTCGCCCGCACCCAGCGAGGTGCCGTGGTCGGAGTCGTCGGAGGTGCCCGAGCGGCGCTCGAACGAGGTCTCGATGCCGGCGCTGATGTCCGAGGACTGCGCGCCGATCGACACGGAGACTCCGCAGCTGTGCCCGTCGAAGCCCTTGTCCGAGGAGTCGTAGCCGATCCCGGTGATGACGTCGCGCACGAGGGAGGCGACGTCCGCGTAGCCGTTCGAGCGGACCTCGCCGGCGACGTGGACGAGGCCCGTCGTCACGAGCGTCTCGACGGCGACCTTGGAGTCCGGGTCCTGGCTCAGCAGCGAGTCGAGGACTGCGTCGCTGATCTGGTCGCAGATCTTGTCGGGATGGCCCTCCGTCACGGATTCGGACGTGAAGTGGCGCAGATAGGGAGAAGTCACGGCACCATCCTAGCGAGTGCGTTCGGCGATGATCGCGCGGATGACATCATGAGACACGTGCGCCTTCGATCCGGTGCTGCGCGCGACCTCCTGGGCACCTGCATCGCCCGGGCGGTACACGACGACGGTGTTGTCGTCCTGGCCGAAGGCGCGGTCGCCGGACACGTCGTTGAAGACGAGCAGGTCGGTGCCCTTGCGCAGCAGCTTCTGCTGGGCCAGCTCGTGAGCCGGTGTCTCCGGCGAGCCGGTCTCCGCGGCGAAGCCCACGAGGGTCTGGCCGGTCCGGGTGAGCCCGGCGTCGCGCGCCTCGACGAGGCCGCGCAGGATGTCCGGATTCTCGACGAGTTCCAGGACGAGCCCGCCGCCGGACTTCTTCATCTTGTGCTCCGCGGCCTGCGCGGGCCGGTAGTCCGCGACGGCAGCGGCCATGATGATGACGTCCGCGGTCGAGGCGTGGGCCATGCAGGCGGCCTGGAGCTCTGCGGTCGTGGACACCTCGTCGACCTGCACGTTCGTCGGCAGGTCCGCCAGCACGGCGGAGTCCACATTCGCGGCCAGCAGCGTCGTGTCCGCGCCCGCGGCCGCAGCGGCCGCGGCCAGCGCCGCGCCCTGCTTGCCGGAGGAGCGGTTCCCCAGGAAGCGGACGGGATCCAGCGGCTCGCGGGTGCCGCCCGCGCTCACGACGACAGAGGTGCCGTGGAGCGGTCCGGTCTCCCCGGCCTCGGCGGACGACGTGTCCTGCTGCACGGGTGCGGAGGGGGCGTGCGCGGCCGCCAGTGCGGCCTCGAGGATGTCTTCCGGCTCCGGCAGGCGACCGGGCCCCGAGTCCGCCCCGGTCAGGCGTCCCACGGCCGGTTCGATGATCGTCCAGCCCCGCTCGCGCAGGACCGCGACGTTCTCCACCGTCGCCGGGTTCTCCCACATCTGGGTGTGCATCGCGGGAGCGGCGACGACGGGACAGGTGGCGGTCAGCAGCGTCGCGGTCAGCAGGTCGTCCGCGATGCCGGCCCTCGCGCGGGCCAGCAGGTCCGCGGTGGCCGGGGCGATGACGACGAGCTCCGCCTCGTGCCCGATCCGCACGTGCTCGACCTGCTCGACTCCGTCGAAGACGGTCGTCGAGACGGGCTGCCCGCTGAGGGCCTCCCACGTGGCGCGCCCCACGAAGGTGAGCGCGGCCTCGGTCGGCACGACGCGGACCTCGTGGCCCTGCTCGCGGAGGCCCCGGAGCACGTGTGCGGCCTTGTAGGCCGCGATGCCGCCCGTGACTCCGAGGACGATCCTCATTCCGCGGAGGGCTCCGCGGAGGGATCCGGCGTGTGCGTGATGGCGCTGTCGCCACCGAAGGCGTCGCCGCCGAAGGCCTCGTCGAACGAGAAGTCGTGTCCGTAGTCGAGGTCCGTCACGGGAGCGAAGTCCGCCTCCGTGGGCTCGCGCATGATGAGCTTGCCCTCGTGGATCTCGCGCAGCGCGATCGACAGGGGCTTCTCGTTGGGCTCCGGGGTGACGAGCGGGCCCACGTTCTCCAGCAGGCCCTCCTGCAGCTGCGCGTAGTACGAGTTGATCTGGCGCGCCCGGCGGGATCCCTGGATGACGAGCTCGTACTTCGAATCCGTGACGGCGAGCAGATCGTCGATCGGGGGGAACGTGATTCCTTCGGGGGTGTGTGCCACAGGCTCTCCAAACAGGGGATGGTGATGGTGCGGATTGAGGGCGCGGGCTCAGTCGGAGCCCGCGAGTCCCATCAAGTCTACTAGTTCGCGGGCCGCCTCGCTCACATCGCGGTTGACGATGGTGACGTCGAACTCCTTCTCTGCCGCGAGTTCGATCCGCGCGGTCTCGAGTCGGCGCTCCTGCTCCTCCGGCGATTCCGTGCCGCGACCGATGAGTCGGCGCACCAGTTCGTCCCAGCTGGG
>DWZY01000103.1 GCA_019117325.1 Candidatus Brevibacterium intestinigallinarum | reverse complement strand
ACGACGGCGGCGACGTGCGCGTCCTGGGCCTGGATCCACGTCGCGACCGCAGGCGTCTGCAGGGCCTGCTCTCCCTGACCGGACAGTTCGCCGCGGTGGACGGCGCCCTCACCTGTGCCGAGAACCTCTGGATGATCGGACGGCTGTTCGGCCTGTCCGACGCGGAGGTCCGCTCCCGCACGAACGAGCTGCTCGAGCGCTTCGGCCTGACGCACGCCCGCTCGACCCGCGCCTCGGCCCTCTCCGGCGGGATGCGCCGCAAGCTCGACATCGCCGCGGGCCTGCTGTCCCGGCCGCGGCTCGTGGTCCTCGACGAACCCACCACGGGCCTGGACACCCGCAGCCGCCAGGTGCTGTGGGAGGAGATCCGCGGCCTCGCCGACGAGGGCACCTCGGTGCTGCTGACCACGCAGTACCTCGAGGAGGCCGACGCCCTCGCCGAGCAGATCCACGTCCTGGACCGCGGCCGCATCGTCGCCGGCGGCTCGGCGGAGGAGCTCAAGGCGCTCGTCGGCGGGGCCGTGATCCGCGTCCTCGACCAGGACGGCACCCTGCTCGAGGAGCTCGCGACCACCGGCACCACGCAGGACCTCGCCGCGCGCCTGGGCGAGGCCGCCCACCGCCACCCCGCGGCGACGGCGACCATCCACCGCCCCACCCTCGACGACGTCTTCCTCCATCTCACCGAGACCGGACCGTCGGCCGCTCCCGTCCGAGTCTGACCTCTCCTGCCCTGTACCCGAGCGATCCGTCCACGCCACCCCAGGAGGCCCTCATGTCCGTCCTCGCCCCGGCCCGCCCCGTCCCGCATCCCGCCGACCCGGCCGAACCCCGCTCGGCCGGCTTCCTCACCGGGCTGCTCGTGCTGTCCCGCCGCAGCCTTCTCCATTCCTTCCGCGACCCCGAGTCGGTGCTGATGGCCGTGCTGCTGCCGGTGATGATGATGCTGATCTTCGTCTACGTGCTCGGCGGCGCCATGAGCGTCGGCGACAACGCCCCCTCGCACCGCGAGTACCTGGCCTACGTGCTCCCGGCGATCGCGCTGACCGCAGCCGGCTTCGGTGCGTCCTACACCGCGGTGGTGGTCAGCAACGACATGACCACGGGCCTGATCGACCGACTGCGCACCATGCCCTTCCCGGCGGTGACCGTGCTGCTGGGCCACACCGTCGCCTCGATGGCGCGGAACCTGGTGGCGACGGTGGTCGTGGCGCTGGTGGCTCTGGCCGTCGGCTTCCGCACCGACGCGCCGGCCGTGTCCCTGCTCGGGGCCTTCGGGCTCATCGCCCTGTGGATCCTGGTGATCACGGTGGTGTTCGCGACGCTGGGCCTCCTCGCAGGCTCCGCCGAGGCGGCGAGCGGCTACGGCTTCATCCTGCTCTTCCTGCCCTACCTCTCCAGCGGGTTCGCGCCGGTGGGGTCGATGCCGGGATGGCTGCGCGTGTTCGCCGAGCACCAGCCGATGACGCCGCTGATCGACGCCTCGCGCGCGCTGATGCACGGCCGGCCGCCGGGCGGCGACGTCGCGGTCTCCGTGCTCTGGTGCGCAGGACTCATCGCGCTCGCCCTCGTCGTCGCGGCCTACGTGTTCCCCCGCCGGACGTCCCGCTGAGCGATCCGAGGCGGCGGCCGGGGTCAGTCGGAGGGCTCGGAGTCACGCGCCGACGGGGCGTGGTTGAACAGGCGCAGCCTGCACGCCCCCGGAGTGGTGAGCTCCGAGCCCTCGTCGACCTCGAGCACGCACAGGCTCGCGGGATGCGCGGGGACGGTGCGCTCGGGGTCAAGGCCGACGGTGCGCTGCAGGAGCGCACGCACAGGGCCGCCATGGGTCACGATCAGCACGCTGCGCTCTCCTGCGCCTGCGGCCTCGGCGACGGCCTGCGCGACTGCGTCGAGGACTCTCGTGGCCAGCTCCTCGAAGGACTCCCCTCCCGGGGGCCGCAGCCGTCCGGCCCGCCAGTCCCGGTACGCCACCGGGTCCGCGGCGGCCAGGGCGGACGAGTTCTCGCCCTCCCACCGGCCCAGGTGCGCCTCGTCCAGGCGGGCGTCGGCACGGCCGGTCGCGACGCCGAGCGCCTCGGCAGTCTCCCGGGTGCGCCGCAGCGCCGAGGTCACGACCAGGCGGGGACGGTACGGGAGCAGCGAGGGCGCGAGCGTGCGTGCGTCGGCGCGCCCGGTCTCCGACAGTGCGATGTCGCGTCGGCCCTGGAGCCGGCCCTGGCCGTTCCACTCCGTCTCCCCGTGGCGCACCAGCAGCACGCGGATCATCGGGAGCCTCCCTGCACCAGCGCCCGGCTCCCGAGCGCGGTTCGCTCGCGCGGGGCATCGACGGGTTCGTCCGGGACGGGCAGGACCTCATCCATCCGCCGTCCCTCCACGTCGAAGCAGGCCGCCGGCTGCGGGGGCAGCGCGATCCACACCTCGTCACCGGGCCGATGGTCGGTCGGGGCGTCCTGCGTGATGCTCAGCCTGCGCCCGACCGTCGGCTCGACGCCGAGCACCCATCGCTCCGCCATCGGCACCTGGTCCACGAAGACGGCGGGCAGGCGTCCGGGGCCCGGTCCGTCCGTCAGGACCGGTCCGGAGGGCCGGTACATGAGCTGCACCGCGCCCTCCGGCAGGGAGGGTCCCGCCGCTCCGACGTCGACGCCCTGGATGCGCAGTCGCCTCGCGCGCACCTCGCCGTCGAGGATCGCGGCCGGCGGGGTGCCGACGAAGGTCGCGGTGAAGGCGGTGGCCGGCTCCGCCAGCAGCTCCGCAGGGGTCCCGAACTGCTCGATCCGTCCCTCGCGCATGAGCGCGACGTGCGTCGCCATGGCCATCGCCTCGACCTGGTCGTGGGTGACGTAGACGCTGGTCGCCCCCGTTGCACGGTGGATCCGCATCAGCTCCGCCCGCGTGCCGACGCGCAGCGTCGCATCGAGGTTGGACAGGGGCTCGTCGAAGAGCATCACCCCGGGTCGGGAAGCGATGGTCCGGGCGATCGCGACCCGCTGCTGCTGTCCGCCGCTGATCTCCCCCGGATATCTCTCGGCGAGATCCTCGATGCCGAGCAGCTCGAGCACCTCGGCGACCCGTCGGCGCCGCTGGTCCCGGGGCCAGCCGGCGACGCGGAGCGGCCAGTCGATGTTCCCGCCGACGGTCTTGTGGGGCCACAGGGCGTAGGACTGGAACACCATGCCCGCGCCGCGCTGGGCGGGATCGACCTGCACGCTGCCGTCTCCGCGCGCCACCGGTCTGTCCCCGAAGCGGATCTCGCCGCCGGAGGGATCCTCCAGTCCCGCGAGCATCCGCAGGGTCGTCGTCTTCCCGCATCCGGAGGGTCCGAGCAGGACCAAGAAGGCGCCGGCGGGCACGTCGAGCGAGATGCCGTCGACTGCGGCGGGACCGTCGGCGGCTCCGTAGCTCTTGCGCAGGTCGGTCAGGGAGATCGGCAGGCCGGTGCCGGGCCGGTGCGGCGAGGGGGAGATCATGCGGACTCGTTCCATGGTCGGGCAGCGCCTTCGGCGCGGCGGGCGAGGAGCGTCGCACCCACCGAGATCACGGCGATGACCACCGTGACGGCGTTGGCGAGCTGGGTGAAGTTCTCGGAGGAGTACTGGTAGGTGAGCACGGCGAGCACCGGCATCGCCGGGGTGGCCAGGAGCACCACGAGCGACAGGTCGCGCACCATCTGCACGAACACGAGCACTCCTCCGGTGAGCAGGCCCCGTGCAGTCAGCGGCGCGATGATCGCCCGCAGGCGCAGGCCGAGCCCGGCCCCTGCCATCCGCGCGGACTCCTCCACGTCGCGGGAGACCTGCGAGAGGGCCGCCGTCGAGGAGCGCACCGCGAACGGCAGGGTGGCGGCGATCCCGGCGATCACCAGCAGCGCGAAGGTGCCGTACAGGCTGGGCAGCGGCCCGATGGGCGCCCCGAACTGGGCGATGAAGGCCGCGCCGAGGGCGATGCCGGGGATCAGGAACGGGAGATAGGACAGCAGCGCCATGGCGCCGAGCACCGGCCTCGGACCGCCCGAGCGGGTGATCACGTACGAGATCAGCAGTCCCAGCAGTCCTGCGCCGAGGGCGACGCACACCCCGAGCGCCACCGTGTTCCAGGTCGCCTGGAGGATCTGCGGGTTCGACAGGATGCCGCGCTGGCCCTGTGCGAGGGACGGGTCGGAGCCGCCGATCCAGAAGTGGAGCGTGAACCCGGAGGAGAAGTCGTTCGTGCGCCGGGTCAGCGAGCTCGCCAGCAGCACCAGTCCCGGGATGATCGTGGTCAGGAGCACGAGTCCCCAGGCCAGTGTCGCCACGGGCAGCGCCCACGCGCCCAGCCGCACGGTGCGACGGCGACCGCCCTTGCCGGTGATCGTCTCGAACCGGCGCCGGCCGCCGGTGGCGCGCGAGGCGACGAGCATGATCATCGCCGAGACGACGATCAGCACGATCGCGAGCACGTAGCCG
>DWZY01000102.1 GCA_019117325.1 Candidatus Brevibacterium intestinigallinarum | reverse complement strand
GGTCCGGGGCCACGGCAGGGGCGGGAGCAGGGGTGTCGATGGGGGCGGGAGCGGCCTCAGGGGCCGGCGCGTCAGCAGCGGACTGCTCGTCCGCAGGGCCCGGTTCTGCATCCAACTCCGGTGCTGCGGTCGGCTCGCCCTCGACTGTCGGCTCAGCCACGGCGGTGGGCTCGTCGTGCGGGCGCTCGGCGGCCTGCGCCGGCGCTGCAGCCTCGGCAGCATCCGGTGTCTCGGCCGACTCAGTCTGTGCCGTGCCGGATGCCCGCTGGGCGAGCACGATCGGGATCGAGGCGGTGGGGATGTCCGGCGGCAGGTCGTGATCGCGCAGGAAGCGCTTGCGCTCACCGCGGGAGGAGAAGCTCGGCGGCTCCGTCAGCGGAGCAGCGGCCGGTGCGGGGGCAGGATCAGTCGCGGGACGAGGAGGCAGATCGGACTCGGCATCCGGTGCGGCCTCCGGCACAGCGTCCGATGCCGCGGCCTGCGGCTCCGGCTGGGACGCGGCCGCGAGGTCCGGTTCGACAGTGGGGCGGGGCGGCGCCACGGGGGCCTCCGGCGCCGAGGTCACGGCCTCGGGCTCGGCGGTCACGGCCTCGGGCACGTGCGGCTCCGCGCCAGCGGGCGCCTCCGGGGCTTCGGCTGCCTCAGCGGCGGCGGATGCTTCCTCAGCCTCCGTCTCCGCTGCCTGCTGAGCGTCGTACGCGGCGTCGGCCTGTCGGCGCTCCGCCTCGCGGCGCTCCCGTCGCGTCATGAACTTCTCAGCCACTGTGACTCCTGTAGAGATCGTGTTTGGCGATGTACTGGACCACCCCGTCCGGGACGAGGTACCAGACCGGCAGATCCTGCTCCGCGCGCCGGCGGCAGTCCGTCGAGGAGATCGCGAGGGCGGGGATCTGCAGCAGGCTCAGCCTCCCGGTGGGCAGCCCGTCGCCGGTCAGCTCGTGCCCGGGACGGGAGACGCCCACGAAGTGCGCAAGCGCGAACAGCTCGTCGACGTCCTTCCACGACAGGATCTGCGCCAGCGCGTCCGCTCCCGTGATGAAGAAGAGCTCCGCCTCTGCTCCGTACACGTCGCGCAGGTCGCGCAGCGTGTCGATGGTGTACGTGGGGCCGGGCCGATCGATGTCGACGCGGGAGACCGTGAACCGCGGGTTCGAGGCCGTCGCGATGACGGTCATGAGGTACCGATCCTCTGCGGCCGTGACGCGCCGGTCCTCCTTCTGCCAGGGACGTCCCGTGGGCACGAACACGACCTCGTCCAACTCGAACATCGCCGCAGCCTCACTGGCTGCGACGAGGTGACCGTGGTGGATGGGGTCGAAAGTGCCGCCCATGACGCCGATGCGTCGGGGGCGGTCTGCGGTGCGGACGGGGATCACTCGCGGAGAGGGCCGGCGGCGTCAGGCGCGGACGGTCAGTGCCTGTGCGAGATGCCGTTCCAGGACAGCGTGACGACGCCCAGGAACATGAGGATCGAGAACGCGATGAGGCCGAAGCCGATGGGCGGGATCGGCAGCTCGTAGACGACGTGGGGGGTCTCGGCGACTGCCGCGAGAATCGAGGTTGTCATGAACTTCGTCCTTCGTGTGGAGTGGTGGTCGTTGGGGAAAGTCTCTCATGCCGGACGGCGCGCCGTGTCCTCGCCCCGCCGTCCGGGGCTGCGGCGGCCTCAGTCGCGTGTCTGCCCGCTGCCGCGCATGATCCACTTGGTGGTCGTGAGCGCCTCGAGGCCCATGGGTCCGCGCGCGTGCAGCTTCTGCGTCGAGATGCCCACCTCTGCGCCCAGTCCCAGCTGGCCGCCGTCGGTGAAGCGCGTCGACACGTTCACACCCACCGCGGCCGCATCGACAGCCTGCACGAACGTCTCCGCGTTCGCCAGGTCGTTCGTGACGATGACCTCCGTGTGACCGGATGAGTACGCGTGGATGTGCTCGATCGCCTCATCGACGGACGAGACGAGACGGACCGCCAGTTGCAGGTCGAGGTACTCCTTGGCCCAGTCGCGCCGCGTCACCCGGCGGATCTTCATGCCCTCGGGCGCGTACTCCTCGATCTCGCGGTCGGCGCGCACGACGACGCCCGCCTCGTGGAGAGCGCTGAGGATCTTGGGCAGGACGCGCTTCGCGGCCTTCTCGTGGACCAGCAGGTTCTCCAGCGAGTTGCACACGCTGGGGCGGTGGGTCTTCGAGTTGAGGACGAGATCCGTCGCCATCCGCACGGGAGCCGACTGGTCGACGAACATGTGCACGTTGCCCACACCGGTCTCGATGACGGGCACGAGCGATTCATGGACGACGCGCGCGATGAGCTCTGCCCCGCCGCGCGGGACGAGGAGGTCGACGTAGTCGCGCGCCTGCATGAGCACGACCGTGCCCTCGCGGCCGAATTCGTCGATCCCGCTGATGATCTCCTCCGGCAGACCCACTCGAGCGATGGCGGAGCGCAGGAGCGAGATGAGCAGGGTGTTCGACGACCGGGCGGCGGATCCGCCGCGCAGGACGACCGCGTTGCCGGACTTGAGCGCCAGGCTCGCGATGTCGACCGTCACGTTGGGGCGCGCCTCGTAGATCGCACCGATGACACCCATCGGGACGGTCTCCTGGCTCACGCGCATGCCGTTGGGCATGGTCCTGCCGGAGTGGATGACTCCCACCGGGTCCGGCAGTCCGATGACCTCGCGGACGGCCGCAGCGATCCCCAGCACCCGCTCCTCGGTGAGCGTGAGGCGATCGATGAGCGTTTCCGGGGTCTCCCGCTTGCGTGCGGTCTCGATGTCCTCCGCGTTCGCCGCGAGGATGTCCTCGACGTTCGCCTCGAGGGCCTCGGCGACTGCCGCGAGCGCCGCGTTCTTCAGCTCCGTGGACGCCTGCGCGATGCTGCCGGCGGACTCCTTCGCCGCGGCCACGATGCGCGTGACCCCGCGCGTCACGCGCGGGCTGATGTCAGTCGTCATTGTTCCCCTTGCTCGAAGACGGCGTCCGTCAGGACCATGTCGTTGCGGTGGATGACTTCTCTACGGTAGTCCGACCCCAGTGTGTTGCCCAACTCCTCCGAGGACCTGCCCATCATGGCGGGCAGCTCGTCCTGGGCGAAGCTCGCGATGCCGCGGGCGATGAGAGTGCCGTTCGGATCGCGCACGTCGACGGGGTCGCCGGCGTCGAATCCGCCGTCCGCGCCCACGACGCCCACGGCCAGCAGCGATCGGCCGCGCTCGGAGACGGCCCGCGCCGCACCCGCGTCCACATGGATCGTTCCGTGCTTCTGCGCGAGGTGAGCGATCCACAGCAGGCGGGTGGCACGACGGCGGTGCGTCACGCCGAAGGCGGTCCCCACCTCCTCGCCGGCCACGGCCTCACTGATGCGATCCGCAGACGTGAGGATCGTCGCCACCCCGGAGTCCGCGGCCATCGTGGCCGCCTGCACCTTCGTGACCATTCCGCCGGTGCCCGTGCCCGCGGAGCCGGTGCCTCCGATCTGCAGCTCGTCGAGGTGCTGGGGCCCGCCCACGAACGACACCCGGCGACTGCCCGGAGCACCCGGAGGCGCGGTGAGGAGGGCCTCGACGTCGGACAGCAGGACGAGCGCCTCGGCGTGGACGAGGTGCGCCACGAGCGCGGAGAGCCGGTCGTTGTCACCGAACCGCACACCGTGGGACACGACCGCGTCGTTCTCATTCACGATCGGGAAGAGACCCAGCGCCAGCATGCGCTCGATCGCCCGCTGCGCATTGCGGTGCTTCGCGCGGTGGATGAGGTCGTCCGCCGTCAGCAGCACCTGCGCGGGAACGATCCCGTGCTCCGCGAGCGCCTGCGTGTACTCCGCCATGAGGAGGCTCTGGCCCACCCCCGCGGCTGCCTGCTTCGTCGCCTGGTCGCGAGGACGGCGGGCGATGCCCATGGGCTCGAGGCCGGCGGACACCGCCCCCGAGGACACGAGGACGATCTCCCGTCCCGCCGCCCGCTGCGCGCCCAGGACATGGGCGATCCGCCGCACGCGGTCCCGGTCGAGACCGGACTGGACGGTGGTGAGCGAGGACGAGCCCACCTTCACGACGATGCGCTTCGCGTCGCGCACCTGCGCGCGCGTCTGCGCCTCCGTCCTCACGCCTCCTCGTCCTCGGCCACTCCGCGTGCACGGGCCGCGCGCTCCGCCAGGCGCTCCTGCTCGAACTCCGCGCGCGTGGCGGCCTTCGCGTCCATGCGCTCGTGGAAGGCCTCCTTGCGCTCGCGGCGCGTGGCGCGCGACCGCTCCTCCAGCCGGCCGTCCGTTCCGCGGCCGCCCAGCAGCTCGGCACCGCCCACCATCGTGGGGTCCCAGTCGAAGACGACTCCGTCATTCGGGCCGATGACGACCGTCGCACCGGGCACGGCGCCCGCGCGGAACAGCTCCTTCTCGACGCCCAGCCGCTCGAGGCGGTCGCCCAGGTAGCCCACCGCCTCGTCGTTCGCGAAGTCCGTCTGGAGCACCCACGTCTCCGGCTTCGAGCCGAGGATGCGGAAGATCGTGTCTTCGCCGGATTCCTCGACGACGACGCGGAAGCCCGTGTCGTCGACGGCGCGGGGCCGCAGCACGATGCGCTCGGGCTGGGAGCCCTCCTCCTCGAGGCGGGCGCGCTCCGCCTCCACGAGTCCCGCCATGGCGAACGACAGATCGCGCAGCCCGGCGTGCGAGACCGCAGACACCTCGAAGACGCGGTAGCCGGCAGCCTCGAGCTCGGGACGGACCAGCGCCGCCATCTCGCTGCTGTCGGTCACGTCGATCTTGTTGAGCGCCACGAGGGTGGGACGCTCGTCCAGCGGCAGCAGGTCGCCGCCGTGCTCGATGTCGACGGCGTACTCCGCGAGCTCCGCTTCGAGAGCCCGCAGGTCGGAGACGGGGTCGCGCCCCGGATCCCAGGTCGCGAGGTCGATGACGTGCACCAGTCCGGCGCAGCGCTCGACGTGACGCAGGAACTCGAGGCCCAGTCCCTTGCCCTGGGCCGCGCCCGGGATGAGTCCCGGCACATCTGCGACGGTGAAGCGCGTGCCGCCGGCCTCGACGACGCCCAGGTGGGGCACGAGCGTGGTGAACGGGTAGTCCGCGACCTTGGGGCGAGCTGCTGAGAGTGCTGCGATGAGGCTCGACTTGCCGGCGGAGGGGAACCCGACCAGTGCGATGTCCGCGACGGTCTTCACCTCGAGGACGAGGTCGTGGGACTCCCCCGGTGTGCCCAGCAGCGCGAAGCCGGGCGCCTTGCGCTTCGTCGAGGCCAGCGCCGCATTGCCCAGTCCCCCGCGTCCGCCGCGGGCCGCGACGAAGCGCGTGCCCGGCTCGACGAGGTCCGCGAGGATCTCACCGGCGCGGTCCTTGACGACGGTGCCCTCGGGCACGGGAAGGACGAGGTCGCCGCCGTCGGGGCCGTGCTTGAGGTCGCCCTTGCCGATCCCGCCGTGGTCAGCGCGGCGGTGCGGTGAACGGTGGTACGGGAGGAGAGTCGTGGTCTGCGGGTCGACCTCGAGGATCACGTTGCCGCCGTCGCCGCCGTTCGCGCCGTCGGGTCCGCCCAGCGGCTTGAACTTCTCACGCCTGATGGAGACGCACCCGTTTCCGCCGTCGCCGCCCGCGATGTGCAGAGTGACGCGATCGATGAACTCAGTGGCCATGGCTCCTCGCAGAGGTGGAAGGGGCGTCCGACCGCGAGCTGCGGCGGACGTGTCCGCGCACCCACGATCCTACGCGGGTGCTGCGGCGCGAAACTCCTGAGCGGGGCGAGTCATGTCTGACTCGCCCCGCTCGGTCGGGTTCGCTGTGGAGTCCTCGACTCAGGGAGCGAGGATGTTGACGACCTTGCGGCCGCCCTTCGCGCCGAAGTCGACGGTGCCGGCGGCCAGGGCGAACAGGGTGTCGTCCTTGCCGCGGCCCACGTTGTCGCCCGGGTGGAAACGGGTGCCGCGCTGGCGGACGAGGATCTCGCCCGCGTTGACGGTCTGGCCGCCGAAGCGCTTCACGCCCAGGCGCTGCGCGTTCGAGTCGCGGCCGTTCTTCGTGGAGCTCGCGCCCTTCTTGGTTGCCATTGGCTTCTCTCCTTCAGGTGTCGCAGTCGCTCAGGCGATGCCGGTGATCTTGAGACGGGTGAGGTCCTGGCGGTGACCCTGACGCTTCTTGTACCCGGTCTTGTTCTTGTACTTCTGGATCACGATCTTGGGGCCGCGCAGCTCGTTGAGCACCTCTGCGGAGACGGTGATCTTCGACAGCGCGTCAGCGGCCGTGGTGACGGTGTCGCCGTCCACGTGCAGCACTGCGGGGAGCTCGACGGTGTCGCCGGCCTCCGCCTTGATCCGATTGACTGTGATGACGTCGCCGACGCTGACCTTCTCCTGGTGGCCGCCGGCGCGGACGATGGCGTAGACCATGTGCGTACCTCTCGCTTCACTCCTGCGCGCGATCGTGCACCGCGCGTCTTGCTGCCTGGATTGGGCGACCCCTCCTTGGCCCCCGCACTCCGTCGCGAACGACAGTGAGCGGGCGTCCCATTACGAGGGGGGATCTGCCCCGATGCCAAGGCACCGACGCACAATGCTAGCGCATGCGCGGGAGGACGGTCAAAGCGCGCGTGAGCGGGTGGATCAGCCGTCCGTGCGGGTCTCGTCCGCGATCCGCTCGTGGTGCCGGATGACCTCCGCGACGATGAACGCGAGGACCTTCTCCGCGAACTCCGGATCGAGGTGCGCATCTTCCGCGAGCCCCCGCAGGCGCTCGAGCTGCCGGGCCTCGCGCGCCGGATCCGCGGGCGGCAGGGAGCGCTCCGCCTTGAGCCGCCCCACGCGCTCCGTCAGCTTGAAGCGCTCCGCCAGGACGTGGATGAGAACAGCATCGAGGTTGTCGATGCTGCCCCGCAGCGCCTCGAGTTCCGCCGGGGTGTCAGCCATTCCGTCTCCTGCTCCGCCGTCCTGACGCGTCACCGTGAGCCCTCGACCCGCGGGTGCGGGTGAGCGGACTCACGGCATCTCACGATACAGCGCTGTGCGCCCCGGCGGGAACCGGGGCGCACAGCGCTGACTGAAGGGGGCGGCTGGAACGGATCAGGCGTTGCCCTGCTCCGCACGGATGCGGGCGAGGTCCGCCTCGTCCTCCGCGCCGAGCTCGTGCAGCCTGCCCGACTTCCTGTCGGCCAGGTACTCCTTCATCTCCTTCTTCACCACGGGCATGAGGATGTAGAGGCCCAGGATGTTGACGAAGGCGCAGCAGAACAGTGCCGCATCCGCGAAGTTGACGATCTGGCCGAAGGACGCGATGCATCCGATGACGATGAACATGAGGAGGATGCAGCGGAACAGGATGTCCGTCGCCTGGCGACGCCCGAAGAGGTAGTGCCAGGCCTTCTGCCCGTAGTACGCCCAGGTGATCAGGGTCGAGATGGCGAAGAGCATCACCGCGAAGGCGAGGAACACCGGCCACCAGGGGGTGATCGTCGCGAAGCCGGCGGACACGAGGGACACGCCGTCCGGCGACAGGCCCGTCTCCGCGAACTCCGCCATCGCACCGTCGTACGCCGAACCCGCGGCGATGACGATGGTCAGCGCGGTCATGAGGCAGACGACGATCGTGTCGAGGAACGGCTCCAGGAGTGCGACGAAGCCCTCCGACACCGGTCGCCGGGTCTTGACCGCCGAGTGCGCGATCGGAGCCGAGCCGATGCCGGCCTCGTTCGAGAACGCCGCGCGCTGGAAGCCGACGACCATGGTGCCGAAGATGCCGCCCGCGACGCTCTGCATGTCGAAGGCGCCGGCCACGATCGCACCCAGTGCCGGCAGGATCATGTCGAGGTTGCCCAGGATCACGATGAGGCAGGACAGCACGTAGAAGATGCCCATCGCGGGCACCAGCCGACTCGTCACGCTGCCGATCGACTTGATGCCGCCCAGGATGACGAGGCCGACGACGAACGCGATGAGGAGGCCGATGACGAGCCCACCCACGGGACCGGCGATGATGCTGCTGTCACCACCGGAGACCTCGCGCAGCTGCACGTAGGTCTGGTTCGCCTGGAACATGCCGCCGCCGGCGACGCCGAAGAGGAGGATGGCGATCGCGAAGAAGCCGGTCAGCGCCGTTGCGACCGGGCGGGAGAAGCGTGCGAACGCGACGGGGAGGTACTTGAAGGGGCCGCCGTTGACCACGCCGTCGGAGTCGATCTCGCGGTACTTCACACCCAGGGTGCACTCGACGAACTTCGTGCACATGCCCAGGAGGCCCGCGATGATCATCCAGAACGCGGCACCCGGGCCACCCATCGCCAGTGCGGCACCCACACCCGCGATGTTGCCCAGGCCGACCGTTCCGGACACCGCGGAGGTGAGTGCCTGGAAGTGTGTGACCTCACCCGGGTCGCTGGGGCTGGAGTAGCGGCCGGAGACCACCTCCAGCGCGACCTTGAAGCCGCGGAACTGGATGAACTTGAAGTACACGGTGAAGATGATCGCGGCGACGATGAGCCAGATGACGACGAATGGGACCGGGCCGATCGCGAAGAAGACGATGTTGCCGAAGACCGTCACGAAGGGCTCGAGGACTCCGTTGACCGTCTCCTCGATCGAATGGACGAGACCCTGACCCGCGGGTTGCGCGCTCAGGACTGAGCTCAGTTGTGTGTTCATGGGGCCAGACACTACAACGCCCATATGACGTGCATCACATCCACAGGCGGTTCGCAGGTCAAGTTTACCCGATTGTTATCGGCGTCACACCCGTTCCATCCCGTGCCGGTATCGATCCGGGGGCCCACGCGGCCTCGCGCTTCTGAATCCGTCCCTGAGACGGGCGGAGCACAGACGGCTCCGGCCCCCGCGATCGCGGGGGCCGAAGGCACTCCTGAGAGGCCCGGAGGAGCGGGGCTCAGCGGGGAACTCGGGTCAGTCGTCCATGCCCAGCATGAGGAACGGCAGCGCGGGGGCCTGCGGCTGGGACGCGGCCTGCTCCCCCGCCGCGTCCTGTGCCCCGTCCGCCGCGTCCGCTGCGCCCTCGGCCTCCTCCGCCGAGGCCGTCGCCGGCTCCGGTGCAGGAGTCGGGTCGGCAGCGGGCTGGGTCTGGACGGTGGTCGCGGTGTCCGCACCGATCATGAAGGGCGCCGGACCGGAGTCCGCAGCGGGCACGAAGGCCTGCCAGGCCTCGGGCTCCTGCGGAGCGGGATCCTCGGCCGGTGGGTGCTCGGTCGCGGGCTGCGCAGTCGCGGACTTCTCGGTCGCGGGCTTCTCAGCCTCCGGCTGTGCCTGCTGCTGCGCGTCCTCCGCGCTGCGGCCCTGGCCGTTGCGGCCGCGGGAGCGTCCGCCGCGGCGCCGCGAGCGGCGGCCCGGCGACTGCTCCTCGGAACCGTGCTGCTCCGTGGAGCCGTGCTGGTCCGTGGAGGCGTGCGCCCCCTGGCCGTCATCCGAGGGCTGGGCGTCCTCCTGCGAGCCGTCCTGGTCGTCGGACTTCTTGATCGTCGCCGCTGCGATCGCCGCGACGGCCGAGCGGGACTGGTCCTGCTTCTTCTCCGCCTCGGGATCCGCCTTCGGCGCCGACTGCTCCTGGGACCTGCCGCCCTGGTCGCCGCCGCGCGAGCGGCGGTTGCCACGACCCCCGCCGCGGTGCCCGCCGCCGGAGTCCTTCTCGTCCGTGCCGGGCAGCATGAGTCCGCGCCCGGACATGTCCTCGCCGGCCGCCGCAAATGACTCCGCCAGTCCCGTGCCGATGCGCTTGCGCGTCATCTGCACGAGCCCCAGCGACGTCACTTCGGCCACCTGGTG
>DWZY01000009.1 GCA_019117325.1 Candidatus Brevibacterium intestinigallinarum | reverse complement strand
AGGAGCTTGACGGCCTCGGCGGCCATGATGGATCCGATAGTCCCCGGCAGCATGCCCAGCACGCCGCCCTCGGCACAGCTGGGCACCTCGCCGGCCGGTGGGGGCTCCGGGTGGAGATCACGGTACGTCGGGCCGCGACCGGACCAGAACACGCTCACTCGACCCTCGAACCGCAGGATCGATCCCCAGACGCACGGGATGCCAGCCAGCGCGCACGCGTCGGAGACGAGGTACCGGGTCCAGAAGTTGTCCGCACCGTCCAGGACGAGGTCGTAGCCCGCGACGATGTCCCGGGCGTTCTGGGCGTTCAGTCGCACCGGGTGCTGCTGGACGGTGACGAGCGGGTTGAGGCGGGCGAGCGCCCGAGCAGCGGATTCCGTCTTCAGGTCACCCACGTCCTCGACCCCGTGGAGGACCTGACGCTGCAGGTTGGAGACACTCACGCGGTCATCGTCGACGATCCCGATCGTCCCGACCCCGGCGGCTGCGAGGTAGTGGAGGACGGGCGCCCCCAGCCCCCCGGCCCCGATGACGAGGACGCGGGCGTTTGTCAGTCGCCGCTGACCGATCTCTCCCACCTGCGCGAGCGTGAGGTGGCGGGAGTAGCGCTCGATCTCCTCGACCGTGAGGTCCGACCCCGGCTCGACGAGAGGAGGAATCGAGCCCGCGTCCGGCGCGTCCACGCTCACTGCTGTCCCGCCTGCGGCCAGTCGCCGCGCGGGATGTCCCCGCCGTCAACAGGATCGATGAGTCCAGCTGTGGGCGACGAGGCCAGGGCGTGCCTGCGGGCGGGGATCCGTCCGGCCTGCGCGGCCAGCCGTCCCGCCTGGACTGCGGCTCGCATCGCCCGCGCCATTGTGACCGGATCCTGCGCACGGGTCACGGCGCTGGCCAGGAGGACGGCGTCGCAGCCCAGCTCCATGGCGATCGCCGCATCCGAGGCCGTCCCGATCCCCGCGTCGAGGATGATCGGCACCTGCGCCCGGGCGCAGATGAGCTCGATGTTGTGCGGGTTGAGGATGCCCAGCCCCGTGCCGATCGGCGCACCCAGCGGCATGACCGCGGCAGCTCCGGCGTCCTCGAGCCGGGCGGCGACGACGGGATCGTCGGTGGTGTAGGCGAAGACGGAGAAACCCTGATCGACCAGTCGCTCCGTCGCGTCGATGAGTTCGACGGCGTCGGGCAGGAGCGTGTCCTCGTCCGCGATGACCTCGAGCTTGACCCAGTTGGTCTGCAGGGCCTCCCGGCCCAGCTCGGCGGTCAGCAGCGCGTCGCGCGCCGTGTAGCACCCGGCGGTGTTGGGCAGGATGCGGATGCCGTTGCGCTCGAGCAGTCGGAAGAGCGAGTCACCGGCCTGCTTCGAGTAGCGCCGCATCGCCACCGTCGTCAGTTCCGTGCCCGAGGCCAGCAGCGCCTCCTCGAGGACGCTCAGCGAGGTGATCCCACCGGTTCCGGTGATGAGTCGCGAGGTGAGCTCGACGCCATCGATGACGAGCGGATCCGCTGAAGCCGCCGGGGCCTGTGCAACCGCGGTCGCCGTGTTGTTCGTTGCGGTCGTGGTTGTCGTCATCGTCAGCCTCCCTGCATCGCGGTGATGATCTCGACGGATTGGCCCTCGGCCAGCCGCGTGTCGTGCCAGCGGCTGCGCGGCACGACGACGGAGTCGAGGGCGACGGCGACACCCAGTCGGCCGCCGTCCTCCGGCGTGCCGTCCGCTGTGAGCGGCCGGTCGATCGTCGCGGCGACGAGGTCGAGGAGCGAGGCGCCGTCCGCAAGCGGATGCGCGGCACCGTTGACGGTCAGAGTGGGCACGGGAGGTCCTTCCTGTGTGGTGTCCATGGGTCAGCCTGTCGTCGTGAAGCGGTACGGGTCAGTGGCACGCAGCACTCCGGCGAGGTCAGCCCCAGGTGTATCCCACATCCCTGTCGCGTCCCCCGTCACGAGCGCCGCAGCAGCGGCAGAGAGCAGCGGGGCGAGGAGCACTCCGTGCCGGAAGCCACCGGTGGCGAGGATGAGCCCGGGCACCTCGGCCCCATCTCCCTCACGCAGTCGTCCCAGCAGCGGCACATCGTCGGGCGTGCCCGGCCGTGCGCGAGCCATGACTTCGACGAGCTCCAGGTCGCATACCGCCGGGACGAGCGCTTGGGCGTCACGCAGCAGCCGGTACACGCCGCCCGCGCTCACGCCCGTCAAGTCGTCCTCGCGCGAGGTCGCCCCGATGACGATCTCGCCGTCAGACCGGGGCACCAGGTACACGGACTGTCCGTTGACGACCCCGCGGATCGTGCGCTCGATGAGTGGTGCGGCGCCTTCCGGCAGCCGTGCGCGGAGGATGTCGCCGTGCACGGGCCGTAGCGCTGCGGCAGGAGACTCCGGCCCATCAGCCAGGAGGTCGGTCGCCAATCCGGTCGCTAGGACTGTGCGCTCAGCGGTGACACGCGAACCATCCGCCAACTCGACACCGCCGCCCGACTCCGTCAGCAGCCGGACCGCGGTCTGCCGGACCGCTCGCACGTGCTCGCGGTGCTCCGGCGCGTCCAGGGCCGCGAGCAGCCCGGCGACCAGCCGTCGCGGATCGATCTGGTGGTCGCCCACAGCGCGGAACGCTCCTGCCAACCGGGGTGAGAGCCCCGGTTCCAGAGCGCGTGCCTCGCGGACGGTGAGTGCGTCGACCTCCATCCCGTGGGCGATCTGGTGCTCGCGGAGCTCGACGAGTTCCTGCCGGTCCGCCGGGGTGCTGGCGCAGACGAGCGTCTCCGTCCGGCGGTAGCCCACATCGTGGCCCGAGGCCGCCTCGACCCTCGCGACGAAGTCCGGGTAAGCAGCCGCGGCCTCGCGCATGAGCGGGTACAGGGCGTGCTGCTGGTAGCGGACCTCGCTGGCCGGGGCGATCATCCCGGCGGCTGCGCGTGAAGCCGCACCACCCGGATCCGGGTCGATGATCGTGATGCTCAGTCCGTGCTCGCGCAGGCGCCAGGCAGTCGAGAGGCCGATGACCCCAGCGCCGACGATGGCGACATCGCAGTCGTGCGCATCCGGGTGCGACAGTTCCAGTGCTCTCATCCTTCCCTTCGGCGGCATGACCCGCATCAGGTTCGGCGGTCGGCTCTCAAGCCCTCTCAGCCCCTCGGGGCTCCCGCAGAATTCGACGATCCCAGGCAGTGCGCGCATCAGCGTGGCTACACTCGTGGATCGTGAGCCATCCTACATTCACCCCTGCCGGTACAGGCACGAGTGCCCGCGGAGCGCGCATCGCCGACGCCCGCCTGTACCTGTGCACCGACGCACGCACGGGTCCTGGTGACCTCGAGAGCTTCGTCCACGCCGCCTTCGCGGGCGGCGTCGACATCATCCAGCTGCGCGACAAGTCGATCGGCACCGCGGATGAGCTCGCGGCCCTGGAGATCGTCGCCCGCGTCGCACGCGAGCACGAGAAGCTGTTCGCGGTCAATGACCGCGCGGACGTCGCGGCCCTCACCGGTGCGGATGTGTTCCACGTGGGTCAGCAGGACCTCACACCCGCGCAGGCTCGCCGACTGCTGGGCGACAATGTCGTCATCGGCCGCTCGACCCACACGATTGACCAGGCTCGTGCCGCCCAACTCGACCCGGAGGTCGACTACTTCTGCACGGGACCGATCTGGGAGACGCCCACGAAACCGGGGCGCGCAGCCACTGGTCTGGGCTTCGTCGCGGACGTCGCCGGCTCTGAGGATCCGTCGGCCACCCCGTGGTTCGCGATCGGCGGGATCGACGAGCAGCGCCTGCCCCAGGTGCTCGAAGCCGGTGCCCAGAGGATCGTGGTCGTCCGTGCGATCACACAGGCCGATGATCCCGAGGGCGCCGCCCGCCGCCTGCGCGCCGCCCTCCCCTAGTCAGGTCACGGGCACCCGGCGCTGGCAGTCCACCCCGACGGCTCCACACACCGTCGGCCCAGTGCGGCACAATCGAGGCATGGCTACCGTCTTCCTGTCCACAGATCCCCGCGCCGATGAGCTGCTGACCCACGACCGCTTCGCCCTGCTCGTGGGCATGCTCCTGGATCAGCAGGTGACGATGGAGTCCGCGTTCGCCGGACCCCAGAAACTGGTCGATCGGCTGGAGGACTTCTCCCCCGCGGCGGTCGCCGCGATGGATCCGGACACGTTCCTCGAGGCGTTCCGCGAGCAGCCGGCGGTCCACCGCTTCCCCGGGTCGATGGCCACCCGCGTGCAGGCGCTGGCGCAGACACTGGTCGACGACTACGACGGCTCCGCCGAGGCCGTCTGGACGACCCCGACCAAGGACGGCTCCCAGCCCACGGGCCCGCAGATCCTGCGGCGCCTCAAGGCCCTGCCCGGGTTCGGTGATCAGAAGGCGAAGATCTTCCTCGCGCTGCTGGGCAAGCAATTCGGCCTCACCGCAGACGGCTGGCGGGAAGCCGCCGGGGACTATGGCCCGGATGACGCGTTCCGCTCCATCGCAGACGTTGTCGACGACGAGTCGCTGCAGCGAGTGCGCGAGACGAAGAAGGCCATGAAGGCCGCCGCGAAGGCGAAGAAGGCGAAGGCCTGACACACGCGGTCGGGGTGCGGAGGTCTCCCTCCGCACCCCGCCCGGTGCGCGATCTCAGCAGGTCACATCAGACCTATGAGGACCAGAGTCTCAGTCGACCGTGATCTCACCCATGGGACCCCAGCCATCGCTGTCGATCTGGTGCGAGACGATCTGCGGTGTCGCCTGGAGGTACTGCGGGAACTCCTCCTGCATCTTCTTGAAGTGCGCGGAGTTCACGTGCGGTTCAGCACCCTCGTCCGTGAAGGCCTCGATGAGCACGTAGGTGTTGGGATCCTTCACGCTGCGGGACCACTCGAACCACTTGTTGCCGGGCTCGGCCAGCGTGGCCTCGGTGAACTCGCTGGCGATCTCCGGCCAGCGGTCCGCGTACTCGGGCTTCACGGGGAACTTCACGTTGATGAGGATCATGGAGGGGTCCTTTCTGTTCGGGTCGGCGCCAGCCTGCCCGGTCCGGCGCTCTCAGCATCGTCATTCTTGCAGAGGGCGCTGCAGCTCGGCCACGAACACAGCGGCCTCCGCGACGACGTGCTCGCAGTTGTCCAGCACCAGCAAGATCGACCGCGTCCCCACGGCCTCGGCCACCTGGCCCAGTGCATCGCTGTGGGCCGCACGGTCCGGCAAGCCCATCGCGGCCGCTGTCGCGAAGGCGACCCGCTCGCCGGACGCGGGCTGCTGGTCAACGGGCGTGGGAGTCAGCGCACTCAGGTCGATGAACCAGACTCCGCGCTCGAACTCCGGTACCCGTGCGCGTGCGCACTGCAGGGCGAGACGAGTCTTGCCCACGCCCCCGATGCCGGTCACCGTCACCAATCGGGATTCAGCCAGCAACCCTTCGAGCAGTGCCACGTCATCGCGACGCCCGATCAGCGGTTCAGTTTCAGCAGGCAGGTTCGTACGCGCGGGGGCACCGGAACCGGTTGCGGGCACCGTCGCGGTGCTCACCGCAGGATCCTGGTGTGGAGCTCGCGAACCTGCGGGCCCGGATCCACGCCCAGCTCGTTGGCCAGCCGATGCCGCAGGGACTCGAACGCTTCCAGCGCTTCGTGCTGTCGACCCACCTGAACCAGAGCCAGCATCAACGCACCGACCAGCCGCTCGCGTGTGGGGAAATCTCCCAGGACACGTGTCCCGTGGTCGATCGCCTGGTGGGGTTCGCCCACCTCGACCAGTGTCTCGACCAGCAGTTCCACGGCATCCCCGTGCATCTGCGTCAGGTCCGCGACCACCGGCGCCAACCACGTCTCATCGCCGATGTCCCCATACGGTTCACCGCGCCACAGTGCCAGTGTCTCCTGGAGCGCTTCGGCCTTCTGCGCAGGTGACTCACAGCGCCGTGCACGCCCCACAGCGGCTTTGAATCGCGCTGCGTCCACACTGCTGTCCTCGACGGCGAGCCGGTATCCGGCAGGCGTCCGTTCCAGCGCGTCGCGTGCGCCGGGATGCGCTGTGTCCAGGATCGTGCGGAGGTGGGAGAGCTTGGCCCGCAGCACGTTCCGCGGGTTCGCCGGCAGGTTGTGGTCCCAGAGGCGGTCGATCAGCGCATCGATCGAGACGGGTGCTCCCTCCGCTGCGACCAGAGCGACCAGCAGCAGGCGCAGTTTGCGCTCGGCCACCTTGACCGGGACCCCGTCGTCGGTGCTGAGCCGAACGGGGCCCAACACCTCGATCAGCATGCCATCAGTCTATGCTGTGGCGTTCCCACCCCGCCGATCAGCGGTCACTCTCCCAGCGTGCAGCGTGACGGCCCAGCGGACCGGCCTCGTGCGCCCACCGAGCCCCGACGGCTCCTATGCGACCCGGCATCGGTACCCGTTGCGCAAGCCCCCAAGCGGTGGGAGTGTCCTCCAGCTCCGCAGCAGTCTGCACGGCTGCTGTCAGCGGGTTGTCGGGCGGAGTCAGGCTGTAAAGGAGATCAGCGGTGCCGATCAGAGATCCCTTGATGTGCGTGGAGACTGAGGCGGACAGCTGACGCGTCAGCGCACGAGCCACCGTTGCCGCCAGCAGCCAGCCCGTCGCGTGGTCGAGCGCTTGCGCGGGCAGCGGAGTCGGTTCATCGGTCCCGTGCGCTGCCGCACCGTCGGCGGCCATCCCACAGCTCATCTGGACGAGGCTGTCGAAGCCGCGCCTGTTGCGCCACGGCCCCTCCCACCCGTACGCGTTGAAGCGAGCGGTGATGAGAGCGGGATTGAGCGCGGCGAGCCGCGCATCGTCATAACCCTGGCGGGCCAGGGCATCGGCCCGGTATCCCACGACCAGCACGTCTGCCTCCGCCACCAGCGCTTCGAATGCGGCACGCCCCTCGCGGTCCGTGAGGTCGACGGCCGCAGTGCGCTTCCCGACGGTGCCCTCGGGCAGCAGCGACGCCACTTCCTCGAACCCGGGCGGGTCCAGACGCAGCACGTCTGCACCATACGCGGCGAGGAACTTGGTGCAGACAGGTCCGGCGATCACCCGGGTGAGATCGAGGACGCGGACTCCGCTGAACGGCAAGTCACCGCTCCTACGCACCCAACCGGCCGGTGCAGTGCCGTCGTGGTCGTCGAACGTGAACAACGGCGCATCGCGCGTCGCCTGGCCGGCGGGAGAGTCGAGCCACTCGTCGCGCGTGCGCATGACTGCAGCAGCGCCGCCAGCCGCGACGATCGCGCTCTCGACCTCAACGGCGGCACGATCGGCGAGAGCGGCCTGCACGCCATCACGATCGTCGGCGCCCAGGACGTCGCGAACTGCCGCATGGTGATGCGCATAGTTGGTGTGCAGTCGTATCCAGGCGTCGGCGGCACGATAGTTCCCCGCGATCGGGTCCCACAGCGGCGGAAGCTCCCAGCCGATGGGCGTGACTAGCCGCTCAGCCACGAACGCGTCGCACGCCCGTCCGCTATCGACCTCCACCGGCGCCACGGGCGCGGACCGACGAGCCGCGTGCAGCTGTGCCGCCCCCAGTGTCGCTGCGGCCACGGCGCTCGTTGCCAGACCCGTCACGTCGAACGCGGACGGCAGCACCACGCGCGGCCCTGTGATCGTTACGGCATCGAGGGTCTGATCACCTGGATGGTCGAAGCCCCCGGTCGCATCCCACACGCGGGCCAGGAGATCGGAGAATTCCATTCCAGTGCTCCTCATCGTCCTGCGTTCTCACCTACGAATCGTCGGCCCCGGCCGGCTACTCCTGCCCGCCCACCTCGATCCGGCCCTCCACTGCGACCCCGGCGCCGGCTTCGATCGTGCGGGACACCGTGCAGTGCGTGTCGTGGGCGACGTGCAGAAGCTTCTCCAGGAACGCCTGCGGGTCCTGCTTCCGCGTCCACTCCCCCATCGCTACGTCGAACTCGAGGCGCAGGTTCTCCAGCCGGGTTGCGATCGCCTCGTCCTTGAGCTTGTCCGCGGTCACCTCGATGTCGAACGACTCGGGCTCACCCGCGCGCGTGAGCGGCTTGTCGATGCTCACCGCCATGCACCCGGCCAAGCCCGCCAGCATCATGTCAACGGGATCGACCAGGCCCTCGCCGCGGCCGAACTCCAACTGAGCCCCGTCCCGCGTCGTCACCCGGTAGGTCTCGAAG
>DWZY01000008.1 GCA_019117325.1 Candidatus Brevibacterium intestinigallinarum | reverse complement strand
GGCGCCTGCCGCGCCGGCACGATGACCGAGGGCGACGTCGACGCCATCGAGCGCGCCGTCTGCCCCGGCGAGGGCGCGTGCGGCGGCATGTACACCGCCAACACGATGGCGTCAGCCGCCGAGGCCATGGGCATGTCCCTGCCCGGCTCCGCCGCCCCGCCGGCGATCCACCGCAACCGCAACGTCTTCGCCCGCATGTCCGGCGACGCGGTCGTGAACCTGCTCAAGCGCGGCATCACGACGAAGGACATCATCACGAAGGAGTCGCTGGAGAACGCGATCGCCGTGACGATGGCCTTCGGCGGATCCACGAACTCCGTCCTCCACCTCATGGCGATCGCCTACGAGGCCGGGGTCGACCTCAGCCTGGACGACTTCAACCGGATCGGCGACCGCGTGCCCCACCTGGGCAACGTCAAGCCCTTCGGCGACTACGTCATGAACGACGTCTTCAAGATCGGCGGCGTGCCCGTCGTCATGCGCGCCCTGCTGGACGCTGGCCTGCTGCACGGCGACTGCATGACGGTCACCGGCAAGACGGTCGCGGAGAACCTCGAGAAGATCAACCCGCCGGACCCGGACGGCAAGATCCTGCGCGCGCTGGACAACCCGATCCACCCCACCGGTGGTCTCACTGTCCTCAAGGGCTCGCTGGCCCCGGGCGGCGCTGTCGTGAAGTCCGCCGGTTTCGACGCGGACGTCTTCGACGGCACCGCGCGCGTCTTCGACCGCGAGCAGCCCGCCATGGACGCCGTCCTCAATGGCGAGCTCAAGAAGGGCGACGTCATCATCATCCGCTACGAGGGCCCCAAGGGCGGCCCCGGCATGCGCGAGATGCTCGCCATCACCGGCGCGATCAAAGGCGCGGGCATCGGCAAGGACGTCCTGCTCATCACGGACGGCCGCTTCTCCGGCGGCTCGACCGGCCTGTGCATCGGCCACGTCGCTCCCGAGGCCGTCGACGGCGGACCGATCGCATTCGTCAAGGACGGCGACCGGATCAGCATCGACATCGCCGCCCGCAGCATCGAGCTGCACGTGTCCGAGGAGGAGCTCGCCGAGCGCCGCAAGGACTGGACCCTCCCGGAGAACCCGCGCCTGCACGGCGTCCTGGGCAAGTACGCGAAGCTCGTGCAGTCCGCCTCCGTCGGAGCCATCACGGTCTGACGAATGCGGGCGACACTTCAGTCGCCACGCATGACAGCGGGGGCTGCGAACCGATCGGTTCGCAGCCCCCGCTATTGTCAGTTGCCGAGGTCGTGGAGAGGCGTCGCTTGACCGTCGCCTGCACCGCCGCCGAGGTCGTGGAGACTCGGACTGTGCTCAGTCCTCGTCGTCCTCCTCGTCCCGGGCGCTGCGCCGGGCCCCGACCCGGGCGCTGATCGCGAGCACGATCATCGCAAGGACACCGCCCACCAGGGCTCCCGTCACCAGGCCGCTGGCCGTGGACGACTCGCCGACCATCGGCGCGCCCAGCCCCACATCCAGGATCGGAGTGCCCGTGGCCATGTGGAAGGCGACTGCTCCGACCCAGGCCAGGGCGACCAGGAAGCCGAGGAGCATCGTCAGGACCCTGCGGCGCGGTGCGATCTTCGCGTAGGACGCCGTGGAATCAAGACCGGAGCTGCGGCAGTACCACGAGTAGACAAGTGAGGGAACCACTGCCGCACCCACGACGAACCCGGACCACAGGCCCACCCCGATCACTGCCAGGTAGACGCCCAGCAGCTGGATCGTGAAGATCGCCGCCGTCATCGCTGCCGATCCTGCGCGCAGGATGATGTCCCGCTCGCGCTCATCGCCCATGGACGGATCCTTGAGCCCGGCGAGGCTGTCAGCGACTGAGGCGAACGTGGTGCGGCGGGCGGGGCTGTTCGTGGTCATGACGGCTCCTTGTCCAGGGGAAAGAGGTGTTCGACGGTGGAGTCCAGGCGCCGCGCGATGCGCAGTGCCAGGTAGACGCTGGGGGCGTAGTCGCCCTTCTCGATCGCGGCGATCGTCTGCCGGGTGACCCCGGCGTACTCGCCCAGCTGACCCTGCGTCAGCCCGGCGGCCCGGCGCAGCGCCCGGATGGGGGACTGGCCGTGCTGCGCGGACGCGGGCTGGTCGCCCGTGCGCCCTGCCGTGGCAGACCGTGCGTCGGACATGATCACCACCTCCGCATGTTGAGTTTCCTTGACATCTCTATGTTAAGCCGACTTCACACAGAGATGTCAAGGATCCTGAACATACTGACGTGGTCAGCTCACCGCCCCGCGCCGCTCACTTCCGAGCCGCTCACCCCAGCGCGATGCGTCCCACCAGGTCGTCCCGGCCCAGCGGCTCGGTGAGCGACTGGCTCATGACCGCCTTGGCCTGATCCACGGAGTCCCACACGTTCCACAGCAGCACGCCGCTCACCTGCCCGCCGTCCAGGTAGTAGACGACACCGGCGGACCCATCGTCCGTGAAGTCCTCGACCGTCGTGAGCGATGCGTCCAGGATGCCCACGGCCTCGTACCCGTAGTCGAAGAGGTCCGACCAGAAGAACGGCGTGTAGTCATACGCCCGCGGCTCGTCCGAACCCGTCCGCGACCGCACCATGTTCTGCCCCGCGATCGAGCCCATCCGCTCCGCATTGTTCACGTGCTCCACCCGACGCACGCCCAGGAGGGCGTCCTCGTAGCGGGCGACGTCGCCGGCCGCCCACACGTCCGGTGCGCTGGTCGCCAGCGTGCGGTGCACGACGATCCCGTTCTCCACGGTGATCCCCGCCTGCTGCGCCACCTGGTCCTGCGGGATGACGCCCACGCCCACGACGACGACATCGGCGCGGTGCTCGGTGCCGGCCGTGTCCGTCACGACGACGGTGTCACCGTCGACCACCGCCGAGGCCGCCCCCGAGTTCCCGACCACGGTCACCCCGCGATCCCGGAACTCCTGCGTGACCTCCTCCGCGAGCCGCTGCGGGAACATGTGGCCCTGCACGGTCTCACCGCGCATGAGCAGCGTGACGGTCACGTCATTCTGCGCCAGCGCGGCGGCGACCTCCGCGCCGATGTAGCCGCCGCCCACCACGACCGCGCGCGTGCCCGGCGTCGCGAGCGCGCGCAGACGGCGGTAGTCCGCGAGCGTCCGGTACGTGAGGATCCGGTCGGACTCCGGCAGATCCAGGGTGCGCGGCTGCGCTCCCGTCGCCAGCAGCAGGCGGCCATAGCCCACCGTCGTCGTGTCCGACAGGACGAGCGACTTCGCCTCCGTGTCGATCGCGGTGACGCTCACCCCGGTCCGCAGCTCCGCCCGCGCCTCGTCGTCCAGCAGCCAGCCGGAGGCGGGATCGCCCCCGGGTGCGGCGTCGTCCTCGAGCCACAGCGTCTTCGACAGGTCCGGTCGGTAGAAGGGCGCGTCATCCTCCCGGCCCAGGACGAGCGTCGTCCCCTCCTCGTCGTGGCGTCGGATCGCCCGCGCTGCCGAGGCCCCGGCGACTCCCGCGCCCACGATCACGTAGTCGTACGTGCCGGTCGCGTCCTTCGTGTCCGTCGAGGTCCGTGCTGCTGCGTCCTGCATCGAGATCACACTCCTCCGCTCGCGAGTCCGGCGCCGCACTCGGGTGAGCGCCGTCGCCCGGGCTCGTGATGAGTACAACACGGCCCGCCGCGGAAGTCATTCCGAGACGGGCCATGGGGGAGTCCGCGTGCCCACGTCAGGCAGGATGCTGGGCCTCCCGTGACGAGTCCGGCGTCAGGCGAGCGAGGCCTTCCACTGCCGGTGCAGATCCCGGCGTCGCACGTAGTCGGTCTTGAGGCGCGTGCGCGGGTCCATGCTGGCGGTGAGCCGCGGCGGGCCGATGATGTGCAAGAGCGTGTACTGGAAGCGGAAGAAGAAGCGGTAGAGGATGCCGAAGCCGTCATCGCCGCGCGGCTTGGGCAGGGGGCCGGATGCGGGCTCGTCGTCGCCCAGAATCGCTGTGGGCTCCGCCGCGTCCGTTGGTTCGATGGGCTGCGGATCGCGTGGTGCAGACATGGGTTCCAGCTCCTCCGGAAGACTGTCAAGAGACGATCTCTCACACAAAAGTTAGTGCACTAATTCTACCATGTGCAGTGCCCCTCCGACGGGTTCGGGAAGCAGGGCCGACGCCCGGTGTAATCTCGAAGAATGGCGACCGACCGTGATCTCCTCCGACTCGACGAGCAGGTGTGCTTCGCCCTGGCCGTCGCCTCGCGCACGGTCATCGGCATGTACGGCCCGCACCTGGCCCCACTGGGCATCACGCACCCCCAGTACCTCGTCATGCTGGCGCTGTGGGAGCAGGACGAGCGCCGCCAGGGTGAGCTCGCCAGGACTGTCCGGCTGGAGCCGGCCACCCTGTCGCCGCTCATCACCCGTCTGGAGAAGGCCGGGTATGTCTCCCGCAGACCCGCTCCCGAGGACGTGCGCAGCCGGATCGTCCACCTCACCGATGCGGGCCGCGCCCTGCGCGCCCGCGCCGAGGGCATCCCCGCCGCGATCCTCGCGGACCTGCAGATGAACATCGACGAACTGGCCGCCCTGCGCGACACCCTCAACGCCCTCACCGAACGGGTCGAGCAGCGTTCGGGGCAGAGCTAGACCCGCGAGTCCTCCCACGCCTCGTGCAGGCGAGCGAAGCGGCCGCCGGAGTCGATGAGCTCCGCGGGCGCGCCGTCCTCCACGATCCGTCCGCGGTCCAGGACCAGTACCCGGTCGGCGGTCTCCACAGTCGAAAGGCGGTGGGCGATGACGACGGCCGTTCGCCCCTGCAGCACGGTCGCGAGCGCTTCCTGCACCAGCCGCTCCGACGGGATGTCCAGGTGGGCCGTCGCCTCATCCAGCACGAGCACATCGGGATCTGCCAGGAAGGCCCGCGCGAAGCTCACCAGCTGCCGCTGCCCCGACGAGAGGCGACCGCCGCGCTTGCGCACGTCCGTCTCGTATCCGTCGGGCAGGCGTGCGATGAAGGGAGCCAGGCCCACGGCCTCGGCGGCCTGTCGCACCTGATCGTCCGTGGCCTCGGGGCGGCCCAGCCGGATGTTCTCCGCGATCGACCCGCCGAACAGGTACGACTCCTGCGTCACCATGACGACCGCCTCGCGCAGCCGGGCATCCGCCAGCTGCCGCAAGTCGACCCCGTCCAGGGTCACGCGTCCGGCGGTGGGGTCGTAGAAGCGCGTCAGCAGCTTCACGAGCGTCGACTTGCCCGCCCCGGTCTGGCCCACGACGGCGACCGTCTGCCCCGCGGGGATCGTGAGGTCGAAGCGCGGCAGGACCGGCTCGCCGTCCGCGTAGCTGAACTCGACGTCCGTGAACTCGACCGTCCGACCACCCGCTGCAGCTCCGGCTGCGCCAGCACCGGACCCGGCAGCACCAGCACCGGACCCCGCTGACGCACCAGCTGCGCCGGCCCCTGCCCCGGCCTGCTCCGGGAGGGGAGTGGGGCTGGTGGGCTCGACGACCTCGGGCGCGGCGTCCAGCACGACGGTGATCTTCTCCAGCGCGGCGGACGCGGACTGGTACATCGTGATCGCCTGCACCAGCGAGTCCAGCGGCCCGTAGAACCGGCGCACGTACAGGAGGAACGCGGTGAGCATCCCCACCTGGACGGCGTCCTCCATGACGAGCCAGCCGCCCACCAGCAGCACCGCCGCCATCGACAGTGCGGCGATGAGCCGGGTGCTCGCAGCGAACCACGCGACGTTGAAGAGGCTCGAGGTGGTGGCCCGCCGGTACTCGTCGTCCTCCGCATCGATGCGGCGCAGGTTGTGCGGCTCGCGGCGGAAGGACTGGACCGCGCGGATGCCGCCCAGCGTCTCGACGATCTGCACGATCACCTTCGCGATCGCCGTGCGCGTGCGCCGCTGATTGCGCCGCTGCGCGCGGTTCGACGCGATCGACACCCACAGCAGCGGGATGAACCCCAGGAACACGACGAGCGCCAGGCGCAAGTCCATGACCAGCAGCGTCACCGCGATCGCCGCCATCATCGACAGTCCCGCGACCATCTCCACGAGCGAGCCGGTCAGGAACGTCTGGATGTTCTCCATGTCAGACGTCTGACGGGCCACGAGCCGGCCGGACGTCGACCGCTCGTGATACGCGATGCCCAGCCGCTGCACGTGATCGAACAGCCGGCGACGCAGGGCGACCATGAGCCGCTGCGCCAGCGTGCCGGTCAGCCTGGTGCCCCAGTAGTCCAGCACCGCGACCAGCACGGTGATGAGCAGGAACAGCGCCAGCGGAACGACCAGCGCCCGCGTGTTCCCATCGATCGCCGCCGGGATGCCGTGATCCATCGCCTGCGCGATGAGGGCGGGGCCCGCGGCATTCGCGATGCCGAAGGTCACCATGACCGCGATGACGATGATGTAGCCGACCCGCTCCGGCCGGACGAGGTCCAGCAGCAGCCGGCGGGCGCGCTTCGCGATGTCCGGCGGCAGCTCGTCGGGCTCGTGCGGTCCGCGCGCGGCCGGTGCGGTCTGGTTCTGGCTCATGCGGTCACCCCCATGAGATCGCGGTAGACCGTCGAGGTCGCCAGCAGCTCCTCGTGCTCGCCCACCGCGACGATCCGGCCGGCATCCATGACCGCGACGCGGTCGGCCAGCGCCGCCGTGGACGGCCGGTGCGCGACGATGAGCGCCGTCGTGGTCGCGAGCACGCGGCGCAGCTGCTGCTGGACGCGGTCCTCGGTCTCCACATCGACGGCGGAGAGCGGGTCATCGAGGACCAGGAAGGGCGGGCGGCCCGCGACCGCGCGTGCCAGGGCGATCCGCTGGCGCTGGCCGCCGGACAGGGATAGGCCCTGCTCGCCCACTTCCGTGTCGAGGCCTGCGGGCAGCTCGGCGACGAAGTCCGCGGCCTGCGCGACCGTGAGCGCCTCGAGGACCCGGTCGTCATCGAGGGTGGAGCCCGGCGCATCGGACTGCCCGCCCATCGCGACGTTCTCTCGCACGGTGGCGGAGAAGAGGATCGGCTCCTCGAACGCGACGCCCACGCGGGCGCGCAGGTCCGTGAGCGTCAGTGTGCGCACATCGAGGCCGTCGACGCGGACGGCTCCATCCGTCACGTCGTAGAGGCGCGGGACCAGGGCGGCCAGCGCCGTCTTGCCGCTGCCGGTCGTGCCCACGAGGGCGACGGTCTCCGCCGGCTCGATCCGCAGGGTCACTCCGCGCAGCAGGGGCTCGTGCGCATCGTCGTGCTGGAAGACGACGTCCTCGAACTCGAGGACGCCGGGCTCCGGGCCGCGGGCGGTGGCATCGAGGCTGGTACCGGCACCGAGGCCGTGGGTGCCATGGTCCGCGGTGGTGCCGTGGCCCGCGGTGGTGAGAGCGGCCTCGGCGGCGGCTGTGTCCGCGGGCTCCGGGTCGGTGATCCGGGGCTCCTGGTCCATGAGCTCCCAGTAGCGGGCGGCGGCGGTCGCGGACATGAGCGCGTCGGACAGGAGGAAGCCGAACATCTCGATGGGCATCCGCAGGTACATCATGAGGGTGAGCGCCGCGACGGTCTGTCCCAGCGTGACCCAGCCGCCCACCACGCCCCAGGCGCCCACGATGGCGAAGGCGACCATCGCCAGCTGCGGCAGCACCATGATGCCGCCGAACAGCCAGGCATCCAGCCGCACCTTCGTGAGCTCGTGGTCGCGCAGCCGGTCGACGATCGCGCGGAAGCGGGCCGTCGCCCACGGGCTGCGGCCGAAGGCCAGGAGCACCCGGATGCCCTGCACGGATTCCTCGACGGAGGTCGACACCTCGCCCATGACGTCCTGCGCGGCACGCGACGCGATCTTGTAGCGCGAGTTGAACCACGTGACGCCGGCCATCGTGGGCAGCGCCATGAGGAGGAGGATGAGGACGAACACCGGGTGGATGAACGCGAGCATGATGCCGCCCAGCACCAGCAGGAACGGCGTGATGACGATGAACGGCAGGCCGAACGCGGCGAAGCGCCGGAGCATGCTCAGGTCATTCGTCGCCCGCGACAGCATCTGCCCGGAGTCCCACGCGTCGTGATGCGCCACGTCCAGCCGCTGCAGGTGCGCGAACAGCCGGCGCCGCCACAGCACCTCCCACTCGGCGGTCATCGCCGCCGTGATCGTGCGGCGGATCAGTTGCGCTGAGGCCTCGATGAGGCCCACGCCCGCGACGCCCGCGGCCAGGAGCGCCAGCCCCTGCAGGTTCCGCTGCGCGATGGGCCCGTCCACCGCGGCGCCCGTGAGGACAGGGACCACGAATCCCACGCCCGTCGACACGAGCGCCAGGAGGATGCTGATGATGTAGCGCCAGACGCGCGGGCGGACATCGGGCCAGAAGCGGAGCAGATCGCGCATGGGTCTCAGGCGTCCGTCCGGGGAGCTGTCGCGGAGTCTCCCAGGGTGCTGGCATCCGCATCCGAGCGGACGAGGCGGACCACGACCTCGGCGTGCGCGGTGTGCGGGAACATATCGAGGAGGCGGGCCTCCATGATCCGGTAGGAGCCCATCGCGGCCAGGTCGCGGGCCAGGGTCTGCGGGTTGCAGCTGGAGTAGACGACGTCGGAGATGCCCGAGGCCTCGATCCAGTCCGCCAGCTGCCGTCCCAGTCCGCGCCGGGGCGGGTTGACGATGAGGAGGTGGGGCGCGGGCAGGGTGGTGGGTGCGTCAGTCGTGCCCGGGACCGAGTCTGCCGAGGTCGTGTCCACGGTGGCTGAGTCCGAGTCCGAGGCCGAGGGATCTGCCGCGGCCGCCGCGGTCGTCGCGAAGAGGGTGGCGTCCGCGGTCGTGAACTCTGCGGCCAGACCCAGCTCGCCGGCGGTGCGGGTCGCCGAGGCGACCGCCTGCGCGGACGTCTCGACGCCGATGACGCGGCGAGAGGTGTCTCCGGCCGGACGAGCGCAGTGGAGCGCGAAGCCGCCCACCCCGCAGAACAGGTCCCACACGACGAAGGGGTCCTCGGCCGGTCGGGGTGAGGCGGCCTCGGCGTCGTCGACCCACTGCGCGACCTGGAGGTACAGCTGGGAGGCGACGTGCGTGTTCGTCTGGAGGAACGACTGGGGCAGGACGCGCAGCGGGATCCGGCCCTGGACGACGGTGAGGGCGTCGTCGCCGGCGATCGGGACCTCGGTGGGGCCCTCGAGGACCGCCGCGTGCTCCGGCTGGAGGTTCGCGGTGACGACCCCGACCTCGAAGCCCGCGGCGGCGACGGCCTCTGTCAGGAGGCCGACGTGCTCGGCCAGCCGGGGGACGGGCTTCTGGGTGCGGAGCACGAAGCGGACCATGACGTGGCCGGACGGTGCAGCGGTCACGAGGACGTGCTTGAGCTCGCCGCGACGGCGGTTCACGTCATACGGGGACACCTGGGCACGGCGGATGAGCGGGGGCAGGGCGGCCAGGACCGCGTGGATCGCCGGCGGGTAGAGGGGGCAGTCAGACAGGTCGATGCCGTGGCCCTCCTCATCGAGCAGCCCGAAGGTGGGTGCCTCCGCCGTGCCGCCGGCGACCATCTTCGCGCGGTTGCGGAAGCCTGCCTCGGGA
>DWZY01000007.1 GCA_019117325.1 Candidatus Brevibacterium intestinigallinarum | reverse complement strand
GTCCGCCTCGGGTGCGTCCGGCACTGACTCGTCCGGCTCCGAGGCGACCGCGTCGCTCGGCTCCGCAGTCTCCGAGCCAGCTGCGGCCTCGGCGGCCTCATCGGAGTCCTCGGTGTCGCCCTCGATGTCCTCGGGCAGCTCGAGCTCCGTCAGCGTGACGATCTCGACGCCCTCATTCGGGTCGACCTCCTCATCGCCGAAGAGCGTGCCCGTCGCCTTCGCGGTGCGGCGGGCCAGCTCCTCGTAACGATCCGCAAGGTCCGCGTCGCCCTGCAGGCGGATGACATCGGAGTAGACGGACAGCAGGCGCACGAGGGTCCCGTTCGCGTTCCCCGCGAAGTTGCGGGTCTCGAGCAGTGCGCGCGCCTCCTTCACCTGCCCCAGATCCATGTGCGCGCCAGCGGCGACCATGAGCAGTTCGGTGTAGAGGTCGTGTCCCAGTCGGTCTTCGGAGGACTCCGTGAACAGCTCGAGCGCCTTCTGCGCGCGCCCGCGCCCGCGCTCGGCATCCGCGATGAGCGGGAGGTTGTCATCCGACCCGGAGATCCGGCGGTGCGTCCGCAGCTCGCGCAGCGCCTCGTCGTACTGCCCCAGGTTGTACAGGAGGATGCCCACGACCTCGCGGACGCCCGCAACCCTGCTGCCGCGAGCGGCAGCGGTCTTCGCGTGCTCGTGCGCGGCGGCCGGATCGGTGGTCAGCAGCTCGCTGGCAGCAACCAGGTGCCGGGCGACGCGGTCCGCGGACTCCTTCGAGAGGGGCCGCAGCTGAGCGCGGATCTCCTTCGGCAGCTCCTGGCCCGTGATGCCCTCCGGGATCGGGGGGCCCTGCGGCAGGCGCGGACGATCGTCGTTCCGCTGCGCGCCGCCCCGGGCACCCTGCCGGCCTGCACCGCGGTCATCGCGGCGGGGGCCGCCGCGGTCGTCCCGACGCGGGCGGCCCCGATCATCACGACGGGGACCGCGGTCATCACGGTCCTCACGACGGTAACCGCCGCGGTCCTCACGGCGCGGGCCACCACGGTCATCGCGCTGCGGACGGCCCCGATCATCACGACGGGGACCGCGGTCATCGCGGTCGAAGCTGCGTCCGCCATCCCTGCGCTGTCCACCGTCCCGGCGCTGGCCTCCGTCGTCGGAGCGCTGCCGGGCGCCGTCGCGATCGAACCGGCCGCTCTCCCGGCGGGGGCCCCGGTCGTCACGGTCGAACCGGCGACCGCCGTCGCGTCCCGCGCTGCGGCCATCGCGGCGCGAATCCTCGCGCCGGTCTCCGCCACGTGAGCCCGCACCCGTGCGGCCCTCACCCGACCGGCCCTCGTCGTTCCACCGGCTGCGCTGGGGGCGTCCTCCGTCACGGCCGCCGGAGCGTCCCTGTCCTGCGCCGTCCCCGCGTCCGCGGCCATCCTGGCCACGGCGTCCGGAGCCGTGAGCGCCGTCGTCGCGGCGGTCTCCCCGGCCACTGCCGTCGCGCCGGTTGTCCCAGCGGTCGTCGCGCCCGCCCGCGCGGCCGCCGGTCGCTCCGCGGGGCCCGCCGGAGCGCCCGCGATCGTTCCTGCCCCGAGAATCGCGTCCGCCTCCGCCGCGCCGCGGTCGCTCGCGGTCGTCCCTGCGGTCGCGGTCGTTCGTCTCGTCTGCTGCAGCCATCGCCATCCTCGGTCGTCACTATTCGGTTCAGCGCCGTCGTGCGGCGCGCTGGCTCCGTCTGACCGGGCCGAACATCCTCGCCATTCTATCCCGTCGCGACCCGGCTCCCGCGGTGGCGGAGTTCACCCTCCGCTCACCCGCGCCTCACCTGCCGTCGACCCGACAGCCCCCAGCTCTTCCTACTCTCGGGAACGATCGGCGGCTCGCGCCATCGCTGCTGACACGCATCCCGCATCGCTTCGAAAGGCACTCATGCACCGTTCCCTCGCCGCGGCCGCCACCGGCACACTCCTGGCACTGGCCGTCGTCGCACCCGCCTCCGCCGTCATCGTCGACGAGCCGATCATCGACTCCGCAGCAGACGCGTCGCTCGCGATCTCCCCGATCGGCACACATGACACGGGGGTCTTCGACGAGTCCGCCGCAGAGATCGTCGTCCACTACGCCGCCGGCCAGCGCACGCTCGTCGTGAATGCTCAGCGCGGCGTCGTCGACGTGCTCGATGCGTCCGACCCCACGGCCCCCGCGCACGTCGCGCAGATCGCAGCGGAGGGCGCCGAGGTCGCGGACGGCTCCACGATCCCCGCCGGTGCGGTCGCGAACTCGGCCGCCGTGCGCGAGGACGGCCTGGCTGTCGTCGCGGTCGAGGCACCGGACAAGACGGACCCGGGATGGCTGCTGTTCGCGGACGTCCGCGAGGAGGAGCCGACGATCCTGGGCGCTGTCGCCGTCGGGTCCCTGCCGGACTCCGTCGTCCTGTCCCCCGACGGCGCCTACGCCGTCATCGCCAATGAGGGAGAGCCCGCCGAGGACTACTCCGTCGATCCCGAGGGCTCCGTGGGCATCGTCACGCTGCCCGGGGAGGTCGCCGCGGCCGCGCAGTCGGACTACCGCGCCGCGGACTTCCACGCCTTCGAGGGCGACGCGCTGCCCGAGGACGTCCGCGTCTACGGCGGCCGCGAGGACGCCGGCACCGGCACACCGGAGCACCCGGTCTCCGAGAACCTCGAGCCGGAGTACTCGACCGTCGTCGGCGGTCGCGCCTACACGACGCTGCAGGAGGCCAACGCGCTCGCGATCACGGACCTGGCGAGCGCGACGGTCGAGCGGATCGTTCCGCTCGAGACCACCGACCTGCGCGACGTCGCGTTCGACGTCTCCGACCGCGATGACGCGATCAACCGGCAGAACTGGCCGGTCACGGCCTTCCGCGCACCGGACACCATCACCTCCACGGAGATCGGAGGAGCCTCGTACCTGTTCACCGCGGACGAGGGCGACCTGCGCGACTGGGACGGCTACAGCGAGGAGGCGCGCGTCAAGGACTTCGGCGACGACGGGATCGCGCCGCTGTGCGAATCCGTCGCCGAGGGCACCGGCCTCACACTCGACGAGCTCACGAGTGACGAGAACCTGGGACGCCTCACCGCGACCGTCGCCGACGGCCTCTCCGCTGACGGCGACTGCTACGAGGAGCTCCACGTGAGCGGATCGCGCTCGTTCTCCATCCTCGATGCCGACGGTGCAGAGGTGTACAACTCCGGATCGCTGTTCGAGGAGATCACCTCGCGGGTCCACCCCGACTTCTTCAACTCGAATCACTCGGAGTCGAACTTCGACGGCCGGTCCGATGACAAGGGCCCGGAGCCGGAGGCGATCGAGGTGGGCACGATCGGCGATCGCACGTACGCCTTCATCGGGTTCGAGCGCACCAGCGGCTTCGTGACGATGGACGTGACGGACCCCCGCGCCCCGGAGTACGTCACCTACGTGAACAATCGCGACTTCTCCGTCTCCGGCGAGGACGACCCCGCCGCGTTCGCCGGCGCGGGCGATCTGGGCCCGGAGTCGATCACGTTCGTGCCCGGCGCCGAGGCCCCGGGAACCGAGGCGGGCGACGTCGCCGACGCGATGCTCATCGTCGGCAACGAGGTCTCCGGCACCACCACGTACTACTCCGTGGAGGACCTCCTGGCCGATCCGGAGCCGCAGCCCTCGGACACGGCCACGACCGAGGCCCCGGAGCCGTCCGAGGATCCGTCGGACGATGCGACCGAGGGCGCCACACCGGGGCCCTCGGACGAGCCCACCCGAGGACCGTCGGAGGCGCCGACCGACGCTCCGTCCCAGACGCCGGGCGAGGAGGACGACCGGGATGACGAGGCCGGACCCGAGCGCCTGCCCCGCACCGGCGCAACGATCGCGACAGCCCTGGCAGCCGGAGCGCTGCTGGTGGGCGGAGGGATCGCCGCCCTCACGATCGCACGCCGTCGCGCGCTCTGATCCGCATCACTCCGGCCCGTCCGCGCAGGACGGGCCGGAGTCGATCCATGTCACAGAGGCATGAGTTCACATACGATGACTGCTACGGTGCTTGGCGCACCTGATCAGTACTGATGCCTACCGTGGAAGGATGATCCCGTGGCCGGAAGCGCTCCAGCACACCGTTCGGATGCCGAGGCTGACCCGCCAGGCACCGGACACCGGTCCCTCGACGAGGAGCCCCGCACGGAATCCCGCTCACGCATCAACCGGCGCGTCCTCATCGCCTCGGGCGCCATGATCCTGGCCGTCGCGCTGTGGGCGATCATCACGCCGGACACGGCCGATTCCGTCATCACCGCCGCGGTGGGCTGGGTCTCTGCCAACTTCGGCTGGTACTACATCCTCACGGCGACGCTCATGGTGACGTTCGTCCTCGTCATCGCGCTGTCCCGCTCGGGACAGATCCGCCTGGGACCCGATCACGCGCGTCCCACCTACAACCTCTTCACGTGGACGTCGATGCTCTTCGCCGCTGGGATCGGCATCGACCTCATGTTCTTCTCCGTCTCCGAGCCGGTCACCCAGTACCTCGCTCCCCCGACGGGCGAGGGCGGGACCATCGAGGCCGCGCGGCAGGGCATCGTCTGGACGCTCTTCCACTACGGCGTCACCGGCTGGGCCATGTACGCGCTCATGGGTGCGGCGTTCGCCTACTTCGCCTACCGCCGGAACATGCCGCTGTCCATCCGCTCGCTGCTCCAGCCCATCCTGGGGACGCGCATCAAGGGCTGGCTGGGCGATACCGTCGACGTCGCCGCGGTGCTGGGCACGGTCTTCGGCATCGCGACGAGCCTGGGGATCGGCGTCGTCCAGCTCAACTACGGCCTCTTCCTCATGTTCGGCATCCCGCAGGGCACCGCCGCGCAGATCGGCCTCATCGTGTTCGCGGTGCTGCTGGCCACCCTCTCGACGGTGTCCGGAGTCGAGAAGGGCATCCGCCGGCTCTCCGAGCTGAATGTGCTGCTGGCCATCGTCCTCCTCGTCTACGTCCTGATCGCGGGCAAGACGCGGTTCCTGCTGGACGCCCTCGTCATGAACATCGGAGACTTCGTCTCGGGCTTCGCCAGCATGACGCTGGAGACCTTCGCGTGGGAGCAGCCGGATGACTGGATGTCCGCGTGGACCCTGTTCTTCTGGGCATGGTGGATCGCGTGGGCCCCCTTCGTGAGCCTGTTCCTGGCCCGCATCTCCCGCGGACGCACCATCCGCCAGTTCGTCGCGGGCGTGCTCATCGTTCCGCTCGCCTTCATCATCATCTTCATCTCGATCTTCGGGAACAGCGCCCTCGACATCGTCCGCTCGGGCAACACGGAGTTCGGCGAGATCGCGATGAACGTGCCGGAGCAGGGGTTCTACGACCTCCTCTCGCTGTATCCGGGAGCCTTCTTCCTCATCGGCCTCGCGACAGTGGTGGGGCTGCTGTTCTACGTGACCTCCGCGGACTCCGGAGCCCTCGTCCTCTCGAGCTTCACGTCGATCATCGAGGACCCCCGCGAGGACGGCGCCAAGAGCGTGCGCATCTTCTGGTCCGTGGCGACGGGAGTGCTCACGATGGCGATGCTCATCGTCGGCGGAGTCACGACCCTGCAGGCCGCCACCGTCATCATCGGCTTGCCCTTCAGTGTCGTCCTGTACTTCGTCATGGCGTCGTTCCTCAAGGCGCTCCGGGTCGAGGAGCACCAGCGCGAGGGCAGGCTCGCCGCACTGCCGGCGGGCATCGCCTCCGGCGGCGGCCTCAGCTGGCGGCAGCGGCTCAGCCGGATGACCGCACTCCCCAGCGCCGCGGACGCGCAGAGGTTCCAGGACAGGATCGTGGAGCCTGCACTCAGCGCCGTCCACGGGGAGCTCGTCGACCAGGGCTTCGACGCGACGATCGAGCGGACTCCCGTCGACCCGCTGCGGGTCGACGAGGTCTCGCTGTGCGTACGGTTCGAGGGCGAGCAGGCGTTCGACTACCAGGTGTACCCGGTGCCGCGCCACGCTCCCGGAGTCGGAGGATATGGTGGCAGGGGCTCCGCGGTCTTCCGCCTCGAGGTGTTCTCCGCCGTCGGGTCGGAGGGCTACGACGTCTACGGCTTCAGCTCCCAGCAGCTGATCGCCGATGTGCTCACCCGATTCGAGTCCCACCTGGAATTCGTCCGCATCGCCTCGGACGACGGCGGCACACTCCCCGCGCAGGGCACCGCCGAGACACCCGACTGGCAGGCGGACTTCTGACACTCCGCCGCAGACGGACCGCTCCCGCACACGACTGACAGACGCAGAAGAAGGGACCTCCCATGCCGAACACCCTCTACATCGACGGCGCGTGGACCACCGCCCAGGACGGCGGCACCCGCGACATCCTCTGCCCGGCCGACGGATCGTTCGTCGCGACCGTCGACG
>DWZY01000101.1 GCA_019117325.1 Candidatus Brevibacterium intestinigallinarum | reverse complement strand
TCCCACAGTGAGGCGACGAGCTCACCCCGTTCCCGCCACTCCGGGGTCTCGAGCTGGACACCGTGATACAGGTGCTCGCGGTGGGCCACCTCGATGTCCGCTTCTGGATGCAGCAGCCAGTCCGCATCGGTGATGAGGGTGATGACCCGGCGCAGGCCGTCCGCGTCCGCGACGGAGACCGCGACGTCGCCGTTCGCGGTGTCGGCCGTCCGCAGTCGCGCTCCTGCTTCCGCCAGCAAAGCCTCCGCCTCGAGGACGTCCTCGAGCTGGTCGGCAGTGCCGCTCAGGTCGAGGGCCACGTCGTCGCCCGTCCGGACGGAGAAGCCGGCCGTGCCAGTGGCGCCGTAAGTCCGGGTGAGCTCCTCGTGCAGCGCGGTCACGTCGTCGAGCGCGGGCACGTGCAGGTCGCCGTACTCGGTCTGCTGGGAGGTGCGGTCGCCCACGCTGCCGGAGAGCAGAGTCGCACCGCCGGCGTCCGCGGTCTCGAACAGGGTCTGGGCGGCCTCGGCGGCGGTGTCCGACCCCAGGCTGAACGAGAACGACGTCGTCGTGAGGGCGGTGGAGGTCTCTGCGGCGACGGTCAGCCGGACGGAGCCAGCGGCATCCGCATTGTCCAGCACCCAGTCGCGCAGATCGGTGCCCGGTTCCAGCTGGGCGGTAGCACGCGTGCTCTCCAGCTCTCCGCTCTCGACGTCCGGCAGAGCAGCCAGATGCGGCAGCTGAGGCAGGTTGAGCGCACTTGCCAGGGCTTCGTGCGCACCGTCGACGCGGGTGTGGGAATCGCGCTGGGGCGCCTCGATGCGGAAATCGCCGCTCACGATCGTCAGCTGGGGTGCGCCGTCCGGGTACTGGTAGTCGTTGTAGAGGTTGAGGAGGTCGCGCTCCGCCACGCGCAGCTGGACGGAGTCGGCATCCTCGTGGAGGTGGACGACGGACCGTGCAAGGTCAGCGGCGTCGTCGGCTGGGGCTGCCCCGGCATCCGTCGTGGCGTCTGCATGGTCGATGCTCTCGACTGCCTCGAGCGACTCGACGGCATCGAAGAACTCGTCCGCGCTGGAGACGGGACGCGTGTCTGTCTCCGGCTCTTCCGTGCAGGCGGTCAGCGCGAGCAGGGCGAGGACCGCAACAGGAGCGACTGCGCGCAGGCGCGCGGATCGGTGCGGAGCGGAGGAGCGTGGCGTCATGACTCCAGCATCCGTCGAGCGCGTGCGTGACGCGTGACCGGCGTGTACCGGGTCCGGATGACCTGTGGCGGAACGGCTACACGGGTCCGGGCGGACGGAGCGAGGCGCCAGGATCGGCCTTGGCGGGACACCCGGGTGGCGGCCGGCTCGGCCGGGTGGGAGCCGGGCCGGCGACCGGTCAGAGTGCGGGGGCCGGGACCTCGGCGTCGGGGTCGCCCACCGGGACATCGAGCGGCGGCACCGGCAGGGCGAGCAGCCGCTCGATCTGCTCGTCGCTGGGGTCGAGTCCCAGGAGGCGCAGGCTGAAGCGGGTGTACTGGTTCTCCAGCTCCTCCATCGACAGGGTGCCGTCCTTGGAGAACCAGAGGGGGATCGAGTTGACGATCGAGAGGATCGCGCGGGCGGCGATGTCCGGGTTCTCGACGGAGAAGGCGCCCGCCTCGCGGCCCTGCTCGACGACGCCCACGAAGATGTCGCGGGACTCGCGCTGCAGGCGGCGGATCTCTGCGAAGCTGTCCGCGCCCAGGCGTTCGGTGTCGCGCAGGATCACGCGGCTGATCTCGCGGTACGTGGACCGGTAGCGGATCGTGAAGCGCACCAGCGTGGCGATGCGGTCGATCGGGTCGGAGCCCGCGGACTCGACGGTCTCGACCGCGCGGGCGCTGAACCACGTGAAGGCGTTGTGAATGAGCTCGAACAGCGCATCCTGCTTCGACGGGAAGTAGTAGTACAGGGCGGACAGGCTGAGCCCCGCCTCCTGCGCGATGTCACGGATCGACGCTCCGTCGAATCCGTGCCGGGCGAACGTGATGCGCGCGGCACGCAGGATCTCAGTGCGTCCGTTGGTGGTCGCCACGTCAAACTCCTTCTTCTGCAGTGATCGCCGGGGCGCTGTCGTGGTGCGGCATCGTTGTCGTACCATGTCCTCCGGCCCGAACAGACTGATATCACTCTGAGTGATCGTTCGGTAAGAACTCATCCCGAGAATACCTGAAACAGCCGCTCGATGGAGAGTCGCGGCCGGTGAAGTCGTGTGATTCCGGACATGACCGCGGGAGCGCGGCCGATGGGGTGACACTGACATACTGGGTACGGACCATCGCCCCTCACGGATCCAGGAGTAACTGTGACCATCACCGTCAAGGCCCTGCAGAAGACCGGGCCGGACCAGCCGTTCGAGGTCGTCGATCTGGAGCGTCGCGACGTGGGCCCGCACGACGTGCTCATCGACATCAGGGCTGCGGGCATCTGCCACAGCGACATCCACACCATCCGCAACGAATGGGGTGAGGCGCATTTCCCGCTGGCCGTCGGCCATGAGATCGCGGGCCTCGTCGAGGCCGTGGGCTCCGAGGTGACCGGCTTCGCCGTGGGCGACCGCGTGGGAGTGGGCTGCCTCGTCAACTCCTGCGGTGAGTGCCACGCGTGCCAGACGGACCAGGAGCAGGAGTGCTCCG
>DWZY01000100.1 GCA_019117325.1 Candidatus Brevibacterium intestinigallinarum | reverse complement strand
CCGCTTCGATCTGGACGGCGACACGATCACCTTCCGCATCGGGGACGGCCGCAGTGCCGGACCCACCCGGGCCGCGCTGGAAGCGGCAGCGCAGCAGGACGCACCCGCGCAGCACGACACGACCACCCAGCACGACACGACCGCGCCCCAGCAGCCGGTGCAGGTCGGCACCGCACCGGACGGCGCGACATGGGTCCGCTTGGCGCGCGGCAGCTCGCTCCTGTGGCTCGTCTCCGAGCACACCGCGTACGAGGCGATCGACCGCGACGGCCGGATCGGCATCCGCGTGCACGACTCGAAGTCCGCACTGCTGGCGAACTTCGTCGACATCCCCGCATTCCCCGTCACCGAGGCAGCGGTGGTGAGCGGCCGCTTCGAGCCCTATCCGGAACCGCGCGTCCGCCGCGTCGCCAGCGCCCTGCCCGGGCTGGAGAAGGACCGGACGACCGTCGGAACGGTCACGTTCGCCCTGGGCGGGAAGACCCACACCCTCACCGCGGCCGGCAGCCCGGAGACCGGCCTGATCCTCGACTTCCACGACCGGACGAACGGGGACACGACCCCGTCGTGGCGGACGCTCAACGCGGGCCTTCCGTCCGCCGACGGCACCGTCACCCTCGACTTCAACCGCACCGTCGTCTACCCGTTCGCGTTCCATCCGTGGGCCACGTGCCCCGCGCCGGTCGAGGAGAACATCCTGTCCGTGCCCGTGCGCGCCGGCGAGAAGTCGCCCACCCGCACGATCTCCGAGGACGGCCTCAGCCGCCCCGTGGGCGTCGTCGCGCTGTCCGACGGCTTCGATGGGCCGGAGGTCTTCCGCTGGATCGAGGACTCCGGCGCCCAGCTCTTCGGCCACCGCGTGCGCCGCGGCACCGCCATGCCCGGCCCCGCCAGCGCCTCCGCGTTCATCGTCTACGGCATGGAGGATGCGCAGGACCACGCGGTCGAGGACGCCGAGGCCGCTGTCCGCGAGTTCGCGGACGACGCCCTGGCTGTGGGGACGCCGCTCGTGGGCGTGGGCTCCTCGGGCGCACGGATCGTGTTCGAGGCCGCCCGGGACCTGCAGCGCTCGCTGGGGGCCGCCGAGGCCGGGGCTGAGGACGCGGCCACCGGCACCGGTGTTGGCGCCGCCGAGGCCGGTGCGGGCTCCGAGGACGGCGAGACTGCCGATGATCCCGGCCTGCGGATCCTCGGGGAGTCGCCGCTGCCCGTGGTCGTGAGCGCGGACTTCGCCCACGACCGGCTGCTGCGCGGCTGCGTGACGATCTGCCCGGACTCCGCGCTGGGCTTCGTCGACATCGAGGCGCTCGCCGCTCAGGTGGGGGACGAGACCCCCACCCGGCGCCGCGTCTGGAACGACCTCATCGACCGGTTCAACCGGCTCGTCGCCACCAGCAGCTGAGCGACACCCGCACTCAGAGAAACGGGCCGGGGCCGCGCGATGCTGTATCGCGCGACCCCGGCCCGGTCGTCTCTCACCCGAGGACGTCTCTCAACCGATGACGTGTTTCACCAGAGGACGTGTCTCACCAGATCGAGACGCGCTCCTCGGGCGCGAGCCACATGCCGTCGCCCTCGGCGGTGCCGTAGACCTCCGCGAACGCATCCATGTTCTTGACGATCTGGTTGCAGCGGAACTCCTCCGGCGAGTGCGGGTCCACCGTGAGGCGGCGACGCCGCTCCTCGTCGCGCATCGTCGTCTGCCACGCGCGGGCCCAGGCCTCGAAGAAGGTGCGTCCGTCCTCCTGCGTGACCTCCTCGCCGCGCGCCTGCGTCCGCAGCTGAAGCGCCGTCCACGCGATCGACAGGCCGCCCAGGTCGCCGATGTTCTCACCGATCGTGAGGGCGCCGTTCACGTGGTCGTCCGGACCCATGCCGCGCGGCACCAGGACCTCGAACTGGTCGATGAGCGAGCGGGTCTGCTCCTCGAAGCGGGCGCGGTCCTCCTCCGTCCACCAGTCCGTGAGCGCACCGCGGCCGTCGTAGCGGGAGCCCTGGTCATCGAAGCCGTGACCGATCTCGTGGCCGATCACCGCGCCGATCGCGCCCAGGTTCTGCGCGTCGGATGCCTCCGGGTCGAAGAACGGGGGCTGGAGGATCGCGGCGGGGAACACGATCTCGTTCATGACCGGGTGGTAGTAGGCGTTGACGGTCTGCGGCGTCATGAGCCACTCCGTCCGGTCGATCGACTGTCCCAGTCGACCCACCTGGCGGTCGTGCTCCGCCTCTGCGGACCGGCGGACGTTGCCCACCAGGTCGTCCGCACGGATCTCCGCCGGGTACTCGCGCCACGTGTCGGGGAAGCCCACCTTGGGGGTGAAGAGCCGCAGCTTCTCCAATGCGCGTTCCTTCGTCTCCTCGCCCATCCAGTCGAGGGTGCGGATCGAGGAGTCGTACGCCTCGATGAGGGAGTCCACCAGCTCCGCGATCGCGTCCTTCGACGAGGGCGGGAACTCCTGCTCGACGTAGATGCGGCCCACGGCCTCGCCCAGCAGCGACTCGACGAGGCTCACGCCGCGCTTCCACCGGTCGCGCACCTGCGGGACGCCGGACAGGGTGCGGCCGTGGAAGTCGAAGTTCGCCTGCAGCACCTCCTCGTTCAGGTACGGCGCGAACGACTGCACCAGTCCCAGCATCGCCCACGCCTGGAGGTCCTGCAGCGGGGTCTCCTGCCACACCTCGCCCAGACCGGACAGGAAGCTGGGCTCGCCGATGATGACGTGCGGGACGTCCGCCGCTCCCACCTCGGCCAGCCACGCACCCAGGTCGAAGGCACCGGCGGTCTCCGCGGCCTCGGCGGGGGTCATGCGGTTGTAGGTCTTCTGCGCGTCGCGGGTCTCCACGACGTTCCAGTGGCGCTTCGCCAGGCGGGTCTCGAAGTCGAAGACGGCCCGGGCGATCTACTGGGCATCCCGGTACGTCCG
>DWZY01000099.1 GCA_019117325.1 Candidatus Brevibacterium intestinigallinarum | reverse complement strand
CCTGAGACTCATCAGTGCACTATGTCTTGAGACCAGGTACTGCACTATGTCCCGAGACTTCACACAGCGCTATAGCGTTGAAGTTTGCGACTCGTGGTGTCTTTTCGGGGAGGGAGGGCGAGCCGGGCCGGGCCAGCGCCCCGCCCACCCAGCCACCCACCGGTCAGATCACGATGAGCCCGTCATCGCCGGTGTCGCCCAGGCCCCGCGGCCGCACGGCTGCCGCCGCCAGCTCCGGGACCGCCTTCGCGACCTGGATCCGGCCGCCCACCGCGGTCACGCGGACGCGGTCGCCCGCCTGCACGCCCCCGGAGACCAGCAGGTCCGCGATCTTGTCGTCCAGCTGCCGCTGGATGACCCGGCGCAGCGGGCGCGCACCGTACTCCGGCTCGTAGCCCAGGTCAGCGATGAGCTCGATCGCCTCCGCGGTGACGGACAGGCCGATGTCCTGCAGCGCCAGCCTCTCCGCGGACTCCCGCAGCTGCAGCTGCACGATCTCACGCAGCTGCTCCTTCTCCAGCTTGCTGAAGAGCACGATGTCGTCGATCCGGTTGATGAACTCCGGCCGCATCGTCTCCTTGAGCCGGCTCATGACGCGGCTGCGCACCTCCGGCGAAGTCGCCGACGCGCTCCCCTCCTCCGCGCTGAACCCGATCGTCCCGATCGAGCTGGTGAGGAACTCGGAGCCCAGGTTCGACGTCATGATGATGACGGTGTTCCGGAAGTCGACCGTGCGCCCCTGCCCATCGGTGAGCCGGCCGTCATCCAGCACCTGCAGCAGCAGGTTGAAGATGTCCGGGTGCGCCTTCTCCACCTCGTCCAGCAGGACGACGGAGTACGGACGCCGGCGCACGCGCTCCGTCAGCTGTCCGGCCTCGTCGTAGCCCACGTATCCGGGAGGCGCGCCCACCAGCCGGCTGGCCGTGTGCCGCTCCCCGAACTCGCTCATGTCGAACCGGATCATCGCGTCCTCGTCGCCGAACAGCGAGGTCGCCAGCGCCCTGGCCAACTCCGTCTTGCCCACGCCCGTGGGGCCCAGGAACAGGAACGAGCCCACCGGCCGCCCGGCATCGCTCATGCCCGCGCGGCTGCGGCGGACCGCCTGCGCGACCGCCCGCACCGCGTCGTCCTGCCCGATGACCTGCTTGTGCAGCTCCTCCTCCAGGCCGGCCAGACGCGTCCGGTCGTCCTGGGTCAGGCGCGCGACCGGCACACCCGTCGCCCGGGAGACGACGTCTGCGATCTGGTCCTCGTCAACCGTGAGGACCTCCCCCGCCGAGGCCGTGCTCACCTTCTGCTGAGCCTGCTCGATCCGCTCCTGGAGGGCGACGATCCGGTCGCGCACCCGTGCGGCCTCCTCGTAGTCCTCCGCCGTGATCGCGGCGGCCTTCTGCTCCTCGAGTCCCGCTTCCTCCTCCTGGAGGGCGCTGATGTCGACCTGCGGTCCCCGCGTGAGGCTCACGCGCGCACCGGCCTGGTCGAGGAGGTCGATCGCCTTGTCCGGCAGGAAGCGGTCGGTGATGTAGCGGCTCGACATGTCGACGGCCGCCCGCACCGCGTCCTCCGTGTACTCGACGTGGTGGTGCTCCTCGTAGCGGCCCTTGAGGCCCGTGAGGATCGTGATCGCGTCCGCACGCGAGGGCTCCGACACCGTCACCGGCTGGAACCGGCGCGCGAACGCGGGATCCTTCTCCACGCGGCGGAACTCGTCCAGCGTCGTCGCGCCGATGAGGCGCAGCTCGCCACGGGCCAGGCGCGGCTTGAGGATATTGCCGGCGTCCATGCCGCCGGAGTCTCCCCCGCCGCCGGCACCCAGCACCATGTGCACCTCGTCGATGAAGACGATGAACTCGCCCTCGCCCGCGCTGATCTCCTCGAGCAGCGTCGTGAAGCGCTCCTCGAAGTCGCCCCGATACTTCGTGCCGGCGACCATGGCCGGCAGGTCCAGGGAGATGACGCGGCGACCGGACAGCTGCGCGGGCACCTCGTCGTCCGCGATCGCCTGGGCGAGGCCCTCCGCGACCGCGGTCTTGCCCACACCGGCCTCGCCGATGAGCACGGGGTTGTTCTTCGTGCGGCGGGCCAGGATCTCGATCGTCTCCGCGATCTCCTGGTCGCGGCCGATAACCGGGTCCAGCCGGCCCTCGGCGGCCTCCGCCGTGAGGTCATGACCGTACTGGTCCAGCATGGGCGTCGCCGAGGTCTCCCCCGCCTCCGCCTGCGCCGGCTCCTCCGCCGGCCCGGCCTCTGCGGCCTCGGCGGCGGCCTGCTGGAGCGACTGCGGGGTCACGCCCGCACGCTGCAGCAGCTGCCCCGCGTACGAGTCCTGGTTGAGGACGAACGCGATGAAGACGTGCTCCGGGTCGATGTAGGTCGAGCCGAACCCGCGGGCCACCTGGTAGGCGTCCAGCAGCGACTTCTGGGTCGACTGGGTGAGCGCCACCTGGCCGGGCACGCGGGACTCCGCGCGCTCGGGCAGACGCGCCTCCGCGTCCTTCGCGATCGCGTCCGGGTCCGCACCGGTCGCCGCGACCTGCGCGCGGATCTGCTGGTGGTCCATCATGACGCGCAGCAGGTGGAGGATGTCGACCTCCGCATGGCCGTGCTCGGCGGCGAAGGTGCCGGCGGCACCCAGCAGCTCGTGGGTGCGGCGCGTGAGCAGGCGCGTGATGTCGATGGGCCTGCGCGCAGGCCCCTGGTTCTGCAGCAGGCGAGCGAGGAAGTCCTCGAAGGAGTCGCCGCCCGCGCCGGCCGAGCCGAAGAAGGTTGCCATGAGTGCTCCTGGAAGATTGAGTGACGTACGCTCAACTCAACGCACGGGCGGTCCAGATATTCCCGCTGGCCGCCCTGCTGAGCTGGGAGATCCGTGAATGACTGCGGGCCCGGAACCGAAGTCCCGGGCCCGCGTCCTCAGCGTCGCTCTCACCGGGGTGAGCGCTGGGAGGGATTCAGAGGATCAGTCCTCTTCCTCCTCCTTCTTCTCCACGACGAGCGTCTCCGTCGTGAGGACCAGCGCCGCGATCGAGGCCGCGTTCCGCAGGGCGGAGCGCGTCACCTTGACCGGGTCGATGATGCCGGCGCCGATGAGGTCGCCGTACCCGCCTGTCGCTGCGTTGTAGCCCTGGCCGGCCTCCAGCTCGGAGACCTTCGAGGCGACGACGAAGCCGTCCTGGCCCGCGTTCTCCGCGATCCAGCGCAGCGGCTGGACGATGCCGCGGCGGACGATGCCCACGCCCGTCGCCGCGTCGCCGGTCAGGCCCAGGTCCGTGCCCTCGATGGCCTTCGCCGCGTGGATGAGCGCGGAGCCACCGCCGGGGACGATGCCCTCCTCGATGGCCGCACGGGTCGCGGACACGGCGTCCTCGACGCGGTGCTTGCGCTCCTTGAGCTCGACCTCCGTCGCCGCACCCACCTTGATGACGGCCACGCCGCCGGCCAGCTTCGCGAGGCGCTCCTGGAGCTTCTCGCGATCCCAGTCGGAGTCCGTGTTCTAGACCTCGGAGCGGATCTG
>DWZY01000098.1 GCA_019117325.1 Candidatus Brevibacterium intestinigallinarum | reverse complement strand
ACTCCTCCTGCCGGCAGTACCGGGAGGACTTCGCGCTCACAGCGCAGACGCTCGCGGAGGAGGGGCTGCGGGTCGAGTTCGACAAGATCCGGCAGTACTACAACCACCCGGGCTTCGCGCAGGCGGAGCTGGGCTGCGTCCGCGAGGGGCTCGACCAGCTCGAGGCGATGAGCGGCGGGCTCGACCCCGCCACGCAGCGCGTCCTCTATGTCACGCACTCGATCCCGGCCACCATGGAGTCCGCATCGCAGCTGCGGACGATCGGGTACGAGGCGCAGCACCGTCAGCTCATGGAGTGGGTCAGCGATGAGCTGGGCGAGCGGAACGTCCTGCCCACGGAACTCGTCTTCTGCTCGCGCTCGGGCGCCCCGCACATCCCGTGGTCGGAGCCGGACGTGAACGATCGGATGGAGGAGCTGGCCGAGGAGGGCATCACCGGTGTTGTCCTCGTGCCGATCGGCTTCGTGTCCGATCACATGGAGGTCAAGTTCGATCTGGACACCGAGGCCGCGGAGACGGCGGAGCGCCTGGGCCTCCACTTCGTGCGGGCTGGCACGGTGGGCACACGGCAGCCGTTCGTCGCGGGTCTCGTGGATCTGCTGGAGGAGCGGGCCGCTCAGGTGCGCGGGGAGTCCGTCACTGCGCCCGCGGTCACGCCGGAGGGTCCGCTGGTCGCCACGAGTGGCGCCTGCGCAGTGGACTGCTGCCTGGGAGCAGTGGCCCGCCCGACGCAGCCCGATTGGGCGGTCTGAGCCGACGCGCTGTCAGCGGGCGGTGCACCGCCCGAACGCAGCAGGACCCCGGCCGATCGGCCGGGGTCCTGCTCTGTTCTTCGTTCAGTCGTCCGTGGGTGCGGGGATCACCGGCAGCGCACCGGTCTCCGCCGCCAGGACCGCTTCCATCTGGGTCGTGTCCACGTCGCTGCGGTCTGCGAGGTCGATGAGGGTCTCGAGCTGCTGCAGCAGCACATCGACCTCGTGGTCGTCCTCGTCCGCTCGGGCCTGCGCCAGCCGCTGGCGCAGCTCGTCGATCCGCTCGTCCAGGGCAGTCTGGAAACCTCTCACGCATCCTCCTCATCGTCATCCACCGGCGCTGCGAGCAGTGTCGCGCGCACGGTCCTCAGAGTGTCGTCTTCGCTTCCGATACTGCACGCGTCTCCTGGCAGTTCCTGGGGAACCACGAGCCATTCGGGCGATCGGACGTGAATCACAGAAGATTCTTGCAGATTCATCTTGCGCAGTGGGGGTCATCCATGCAGAATGCAGGGGACACAGCGGCGGACGCCCCTCAGCACCCCGCTCAGCCCCCACTTCTCCGGAGAGTGATCACGCCTGATGGCAACCGACTACGACGCGCCAAAGAAGCAGGACGAGGAAGTCAGCAGCGACTCGATCGAAGAGCTCAAGGCGCAGCGAAACCAGCAGATGGCCAGCCGCGTTGATGTGGACGAGGACGAGGCCGTCGCGGCGGAGGGATTCGAGCTTCCCGGTGCCGATCTCTCGAACGAGGAGCTGTCCGTCCGCGTTCTGCCCAAGCAGAATGACGAGTTCACCTGCATGGAGTGCTTCCTGGTCCGCCACCGCTCGCAACTGGCCGACGCGGACGCGATGATCTGCACCGACTGCATGGGCTGACTGCTCCCGGATCATGATCCGGCGGCTGCATGAGTGAGGGGAGGGACCACGTGGTCCCTCCCCTCACTCATGCCCTCTCAGGCGATCGGACGTCGTGCTGGGCGCACGGTCCGCTCAGGTGCGCGCCGGATCGAGTGCTGCGGCCAGCTGGGCCGGACGGCGGGTGGTCACGAGCCAGTAGGGGGTCGGGTCCGCGGGATCTGCGATCTCGACACGGACGACCGTCTTCGCCCAGGGGCGGAGGACGAGGAACGCGCGGGCGTCCAGCAGGCGGCCGCGCTGTGCGAACGACTCCTCTTCGTCGTACGCCGTGGCGGCCGTGATGTGCGTGCGGTCGATGTGCGCGCGGCCGGCCACGAAGGAGCTGTCCGTCACGATGATCCGGGTGGACAGGGAGACCATCCACAGGACCACTGCGGCACCCACGACCAGCGGGGTGATGACGGCGCCCACCGGGGTGATCGGCAGGGCCAGCAGGGAGGTCATGGCGGAGAGGAAGAGCGCGATGATCCACCAGCCCGCGCTGGGGGTGACGCGCTCGCGGAACACGACGGCCGACGAGGTCGGGGAAGCAGGGGACATGGACTCATCTTCCCACAGCCGGGCTGAGCGATGACTGCTGTGTAGAGTGGCGCCGTGACTCACCAGAATGCAGCGACACCCCACGACGGACGGGACGACGAGCAGCCGGAGGTCCGTGTGCAGGCGCTGAGCCCGGACGCGACACTCCCCGCATACGCGCACCCCGGTGACGCGGGCGCGGACCTGTGCGCCGCAGAGGACGTGGAGCTGGCGCCGTTCGAGCGCGCCGTGGTCCCGACGGGGCTCGCGATCGCGCTGCCGGCCGGGCACGTGGGCCTTATCCATCCGCGATCGGGCCTGTCGTCGAAGCACGGCATCACCGTGGTGAACGCACCCGGCACGATCGATGCGGGTTACCGCGGGGAGATCCGGATCCCGCTCATCAACCTCGACCCGCACACCACGCATCAGATCCGGCGCGGGGACCGCGTCGCCCAGCTCCTCATCCAGAAGGTCGAGACCGCGCGGTTCGCGCCCGTCACGGCGCTGGACGACGCGCAGCTGGACGCCACCTCCCGCGGTACCGGTGGATTCGGGTCGACCGGCGGCTTCGCACCCGCGCCCTGACGGCGGAGGGCGGGGCACTGCCGCGCCCCCGCGCGACTAGACTCGAGGGCGCATCGCCCGAAGGAAGGATCCATGGGACTTTTCGACCGTTTCAAGAAGGACCGCCCGTTGCCAGCACACGAGGAGGCCCCGGAGACCGAGGCCGCCCCGGACGCGCTCGACGAGCCCGCTGAGCCCGCGCCCGCGGATCTCGATGACGACGCGGACATCCATCCGAAGGAGGCACCGCGGGACCGCAGTGAGAACGGCCCGTTCGACGCTGCTGAGGACGCCCCGGAGAGGCACCGCCTGAACCTGGGCCCGGTCGCCGTCCCGGTCATCGACGGGATGCAGATCCGCCTGGAGACGGAGCAGGACTCGGACAGGATCCTGGCCGTCACGATGATCCACAGCGGCGGCGCGATGCAGCTGCAGGCCTTCGCCGCTCCGCGCGGGGAGGGCATCTGGAAGTCCGTGCGCGACGAGATCGCCGAGGGAGTCCGCGCCCGCAAGGGCAAGGCGGACGAGCTCTACACGGACCTGGGCAACGAACTCGTCACGCAGGTGCCGGTCCGCACGAAGGACGGGCGCACCGGTGTCCGCGTCACCCGCTTCGCGGGCATCGACGGCCCCCGCTGGTTCCTGCGCGCGGTCTTCTCCGGATCCGCGGTCACGGACAAGGAGACGCGCAGCGCGCTCGTGGGACTGCTGCGCGGAGCGGTCGTGGACCGCGGCACGGAGGCCCGCCCGCCGCGCGAGCTCCTGCCGCTGGTCGCCCCGACCGTCGCGTCTCCCGGACCCGGGCAGCCGGCCCAGCAGGTCGAAGCCGGAGCCCCGCAGGACCAGGCGACGGGTGACGACGACATCGATCCCTTCGAGCGCGGACCGGAGATCGCGGAGATCCGCTGAGCGGACCCTGCCCGAATTCTTCAGTCTCCGCCCGCCGCACCGTCGATCAGGAGTCCCCGTGTCCGCAGTAGAACCGGTCACCCTCGAGATCCTGCGCCCAGCGGCGGGCGGCGAGTCGATCGCCCACCACGACGGCCGCACCGTCTTCGTCGCAGGAGCGATCCCGGGGGAGACGGTCGATGCAGTCCTCACCGATGCCACCGCGAAGATCCTCCGCGCGACAGCGGTTCGCGTGCGCGAGGCATCGCCCCACCGCGTCCCCGACCGGCGCGAGGCGATGGGGGTGCCCGGCGCCGGCGGCATCGAGTTCGCCCACGTCGACCTCGCGCACGCGCGGACGCTCAAGGAGCAGGCGACGGCGGATCAGCTGCGCAGGATCGGCCGGATCGATCCCGAGGCTGTGGGCTTCTCCCTGCTTCCGGCCCCCTCGGAGGCACCTGCGATCGACGACGCCGAGGCCGGCACTCGCTGGCGCACGCGCGTCCAGGTGGCGGTCGACGAGGATGGCCGACCGGGCATGCTCGCCCCGGCCTCCCACCGGGTGATCCCCATCGAGGGCGACGCCCTGCCGCTCGCAGTCCCGGAACTGAGCGCGCTGCGCCTCACCGACCTGCGCTTCCCGGGCGTCACCCGCCTCGAGCTGGCCGCAGGCACTGGTTCCGGGGCGATCATCCTGCGGGGCCCCGGCGCGGCCGCAGCGGTGCCGCAGACGATCCGCGCGGTGGATTCCGTGCCGGGGGACTGGAGCGTCTTCAGCGCGCCGCCGGCCGGGCGCACGCGAGGCCGGCGACGCGGTGCGCGGACGGATCGCGGCAGCCGCAATCGCGGCGGCGCCGCAGCGGCGCCCCTGACCCTCCACACGGGGACGGGCCACGTGCGGGAAACGGTCCCCGGCCTCGGGCGCGGCCTCACAGTCCGCGGTGCTGGCTTCTGGCAGGTGCATCGCGATGCGGCAGCGGTCCTCACGACCGCAGTGCGGACCGCGGTGGGCGCGCCCGCCGGCGGACGTGTCCTCGACCTCTACAGCGGGGCCGGTCTGCTGGGCATCGCGCTGGCCGAGGACGGGCACCGGGTCCTGGGCATCGAGGGCTCCGCGGAGGCGGTCGAGGACGCCCGCGCGAATGCGGCGGGGCTGGATGCGCGTTTCACCGCCGGCCGCGTCGAATCCGCAGCCGTCGTCGAGGACGCGCGGGTCGCGGTCCTGGATCCGCCGCGCGCGGGTGCTGGTGCGGCGGTCGTGGACGCGCTGACGGCCTCGGCGGTCGAGCGCATCGTGCATGTGTCCTGCGACGGGGCGACGCTGGCCCGCGACCTGCAGCGGCTGATGGCCGGCGGGTTCCACCTGGAATCCGTCATCGCGCACGACCTCTTCCCCCTCACGGGGCACGTGGAGCTCGTCGCCGTTCTGAGCCGCTGAGACCCGGACCACACGACACCCGGAGGGGCCGAATGGCCCGCCCGAGTGCAACGCGATAGAATGTATCTTGACATCAAGATACTTTACGGAACATTCCGCTTGCCTAATTGCGGCCGGTCGCGTTCCGCCGAGTGTCACGAGCTGCTGAAGAGGAGAAACACGGTGAGCAACATCGACAGTTTCAAGTCCAAGAGCACGCTTGAGGTCAACGGCAAGGACTACGAGATCTTCCGCCTCGATGCGGTGGAGGGCTCGGAGAAGCTCCCGTTCAGCCTCAAGGTGCTCCTCGAGAATCTCCTGCGGACAGAGGACGGCGCGAACATCACGGCCGACCACATCCGCACCCTGGGCTCGTGGGATGCGTCGGCTGAGCCCAGCCACGAGATCCAGTTCACTCCGGCCCGCGTCGTCATGCAGGACTTCACCGGTGTGCCGTGCATCGTGGACCTCGCGACGATGCGCGAAGCGGTCAAGGAGCTGGGCGGCGACCCGGACACGGTCAACCCGCTGGCGCCGGCGGAACTGGTCATCGACCACTCCGTGCAGATCGACTCGTTCGGCAACGCGAACGCGATCGAGCGCAACATGGACATCGAGTACCAGCGCAACGGCGAGCGCTACCAGTTCCTGCGCT
>DWZY01000006.1 GCA_019117325.1 Candidatus Brevibacterium intestinigallinarum | reverse complement strand
CCGCTAGGGTGCAGTGAGAGTGGGCCGGCGAATCCCGTCTGCCCCTGACCCAGGAGCGTGAGCCGTGACCTTCTCCGTCTACCTCTCCGGCGAGATCCACACCGACTGGCGCGACGAGATCCAGCGCGGAGCCGAGGCCGCCGGCCTGGACGTCGTCTTCACCGCACCCGTGACGGATCACCCCGCGAGCGACGCCGCGGGCGACCACCTGGGCGAGAACGACAGCTCGTTCTGGCGCGACCACCAGTCCGCCAAGGTCAATGCGATCCGGACGCGCACGCTCATCGAGCAGAGCGACCTGGTCGTTGTGCGCTTCGGTGACAAGTACAAGCAGTGGAACGCCGCCTTCGACGCCGGCTACGCCGCTGCCCTGGGCAAGCCCTACATCACCCTGCACGACGCGGACATCGTCCACCCGCTCAAGGAGGTCGACGCGGACGCCCAGGCCTGGTGCACGACCACCGACCAGGTCGTCCAGACCCTCACGTACGTCCTCACCGCCTGATCGCTCGGGGGCAGGCGTCAGCCGGCCTGCCCCCGTCCGGCCCGCTCGCGCTCGATGTGACTGCGCGCGTGCTGCACAGCGGAGTCCATGTCCGCGAACAGGTGCTTGTGGTGCCGCAGGGAGGAGAGCACGCCCACGGAGCGGAACAACCGCTCGTGGTCGTCCCGCACGCCCTTGATGAGCACGGTGATGCCGCGCCGCTCCAGCGACTGCGTGAGGTCGGCCAGGACGCGCGCGCCGCTCGCATCGACCAGTCCCACCTGCGACACCCGCAGGATCGCCACGGAGATGCCGCGGATCGCATTCACCTGCTCGAAGATCCGGTCCGAGGCCGTGAAGATGAGGGGCCCCTCGAAGCGGATGATGGCGATCCGCTCATCACCGTCCTGGGCCTCGCCAGGCAGGTCCTCCCGCCGGACAGCCGTCGACCGCGACATATTGCGGATCGCGACGATACCCGCCAGGACGATGCCGATGAGCACCGCGATGATGAGGTCGACGGAGACTGTGATGGCCGCCGTCACGACGAACGCGACCGCATCCGCCCGCGTCGACCGGACGATCGAGCGCACGGTCGCGACCTGCACCATGCGAACCGCAGTCACCATGAGGACGCCGGACAGCGCCGCGAGCGGGATCGCCCCGACGGGGCCCGCAGCGACGAGCACGATCGCCAGCAGCACGAGGGCGTGGACGACGACGGACACGCGCGTGCGGCCGCCGGCGCGCACGTTCACCGCCGTGCGTGCGATCGCACCCGTGGCGGGCATCCCGCCGAAGAAGCCGGAGCCGATGGATGCGAGGCCCTGTCCCACGAGCTCGCGATCGGGGTCGTAGGGCCCGGTGTCCGCCAGGCCCGCCGCGACGCGGGCGGATAGCAGCGACTCGATCGCGGCCAGCGCTGCCACGGTCAGCGCGGGCAGCAGCAGGGTGCTCACGAGTGCGGGATCCATCGCGGGCAGGGAGGGTGCGGGCAGCGAATGCGGCAGAGCCCCGATCCGTGCGAGCGGCGTGGGCACGAGGACGCACAGCAGCGTCACGACGATGATGCCCACGAGGGATCCTGGGATCGCCGAGTGGAGGCGCGGCGCCAGCACCATGATGAGCGCGACGAGCACCGCGGCCCCCACCGCCCACGGCACGTACGACCAGTCAGCGGCCATGAGTGCCTGGCCGGCTGCGACGATCGCGTTCGAGCTGTGCTCTCCCGGCTCGACCGTCGCACCCGAGAAGAGCGCTGGCACCTGCTGCATGAAGATGATGACCGCGATCCCCAGGGTGAAGCCCTCGATGACCGGCCAGGGGATGAAGGATACGGAGCGTCCCAGCCGCAGGGCCCCGGCGATGAGCACCATGAGGCCCGCCAGGAGGCTCACCGTCGCAACCGCTGCGACGCCGTGCTGCGCGACGATCGGCAGCAGCACGACGACCATCGCCCCGGTGGGCCCGGAGACCTGCACGTTCGAGCCGCCGAACACGGCGGCGATGATGCCGGCGACGATCGCGGTGATGAGCCCGGCCTCGGCGCTCACGCCCGAGCTGACACCGAAGCCCAGGGCCAGCGGCAGCGCGACGATGCCCACGGTGACACCGGCGACCAGGTCGGACCGCCAGGTCGACCGCAGCGAGCGGTAGTCGCGCCATGACGGCAGGAGGCGGCGGGCCTCGGCGGCGGCACCGCGCAGGCGGTCGGCGAGACGGGGAGCGGAGGTCTGGGCGGTGTCAGCGGTCATGGGCGGGGATCTCCGGCAGGTCGGCGAAGCCCTCCACCAGGCGGGAGTCGTCCGCGGCCATCTCGCCCAGCAGAGTGCGGGCGACGGCCAGCAGGTCCGCGACCCGCGGGGAGGTGAGGCGGTAGTGCACGAAGCTGCCCCGACGCTCCGAGGCGACGAGGCGGTTCCGGCGCAGCACGCTCAGGTGCTGGGAGACGTGCGAGGCCTCGAGCTCGGTGCCCTCGATGAGTTCGGACACCGTGTGCTCCTGGCCGTCGGCCAGCAGCTCGAGGATGCGGATGCGGTACGGATGCGAGAGCCCGCGGAAGAGACCGGCCTTGATCTCGTAGAGCGGGCGGGAGGACCAAGTGTGCGGCATGATGAAGTCATCATATCAGCGGGCAGCGCGGGGTGCCGGTGAGAATCGACACTGCGTCTGCGTCTGCGAGTCCGGGCCTCGCCGCCTGCGTCAGGTCAGCTGGCCTGCGCCCACAGGCGTGCGGCCGCATAGCTGCGATACGGGCTCCAGGTGGCGATCCGCTCCGTGAGTGCGCCCGCGTCCAGATCCGGAGCGAGCGCGGCCAGGGTGCGCCGGAGCACCGCGTCCGAGGCCGGGAAGGCGTCCGGGTCCGTGCCCGCCCGGATCGCCAGGTAGTCCAGGGTCCACGGGCCGATCCCGTGGACGGACTGCAGGTCCGACCGCGGCGGCAGCACGTCTGGATCGCCCGTCTGTGCGAAGAGGTCGGCGACCTCGTGGACGGTCCGTGCGCGGCTGCGGGTGAGGCGGACCGTGGCGCGCAGCTCCTCGAGGGGGACCTCCGCCAGCCGGGCGGGCGTGGGGAAGAGGCGCAGGTCCGCGATCCCGCTCGGTGCGGTCCCGGCGCGGCTCGACGGGTCGTGGACACCAGCACTGCGATCCGCGCCTGCCGCTG
>DWZY01000097.1 GCA_019117325.1 Candidatus Brevibacterium intestinigallinarum | reverse complement strand
CGAGCTCACCGGGCAGCAGCTTCGTGTCGCCGGACTCGATGACCGTCACGCGACGGAGCATCTGGCGCACGATGACCTCGATGTGCTTGTCGTGGATGCCCACGCCCTGCGACCGGTACACCTTCTGCACCTCGTCGACCAGGAACCGCTCCGCCTCGCGACGGCCGCGGATCCGCAGCACCTGCTTCGGATCGATCGCGCCCTCGACCAGCTGCGCGCCGGCGTCGACCCGCTGGCCGTCCTCGACGAGGAGGCGGCTGCGACGGCCCACGGCGTGCTCGATCTCCTCGCCGCCGTCGTCCGGGGTGACGATGACGAAGCGCGTCTTGCGCGAATCATCGATCTTCACCCGGCCCGCGGCCTCGGCGATCGGGGCGAAGCCCTTGGGAGTGCGCGCCTCGAAGAGCTCCGTGACACGCGGCAGACCCTGCGTGATGTCACCGCCGCCGGCGGCAACACCACCGGTGTGGAAGGTGCGCATCGTCAGCTGCGTGCCGGGCTCACCGATCGACTGCGCGGCGACCGTACCGATCGCCTCGCCGATGTCGACGAGTTTGCCGGTGGCCATCGAGCGGCCGTAGTGCATCGCGGAGATCTGGACGTCCGAGTCCGCGGTCAGGACCGAGTGGACCTTGAGCGTCTCGATGCCGTTCGCCACGAGCAGGTCGATGACCTCGCCCGTCACGTCCGTCTTCGCCGGCACCAGCACCTGGCCGTCGGCGTCCGTCACGTCTGCGACGGTGAGGCGGCCGTAGACGCTGGTCTCGACGTGCTCGTGCGGCTCCAGCGTCCCGTCGAACGCGCGCTGCGCGACCGGCAGGGTGATGCCCTTCGCGGAGTCCGTGTCCTCCGCGCGGACGATGACGTCCTGCGAGACATCGACCAGACGACGCGTGAGGTAGCCCGAGTCCGCCGTGCGGAGCGCGGTGTCCGCCAGTCCCTTGCGCGCACCGTGCGATGCGATGAAGTACTCGAGGACGGACAGGCCCTCGCGGTAGTTCGACTTGATGGGACGCGGGATGATCTCGCCCTTGGGGTTGGTCACCAGACCGCGCATGCCCGCCAGCTGGCGAACCTGCATCCAGTTGCCGGACGCACCGGAGTTGACGAGGCGCAGCACCGAGTTCTCCTCGGGGAAGTTCTGCTCCATCGCCTCGGACACCTGGTCCGTCGCCTCCGACCAGATCTTCACGAGCTCCGCACGGCGCTCGTCCTCCGTCAGCGCACCGATCTCGTACTGCTGCTCGACGCGGTCGACCAGCTCCTCAGCCGAATCCAGCAGCTCCGTCTTCGACGCGGGCGCCACGATGTCGGACATCGCGACGGTGATGCCGGAGCGGGTGGCCCAGTAGAAGCCGTCGGCCTTGAAGTTGTCGAGCGTGTGCGCGACCTCGACCTTGGGGTAGTGGTCCGCGAGGCGGTTGACGATCGAGGACAGCGTCTTCTTGTCGACGGTGCGGTTCACGTACTCGTACGTGTCCGGCAGGACGTCGTTGAAGAGCGCACGGCCCAGGGTCGTCGAGATGATCGCGGACTCGCCCGACTCCACGCCCTCGGGCAGCTCCATGTCCCGGCCGGGGACGACGCGGTCGACGCGGACGCGGATCTGCGCGCCCAGGTCGAGCTCGCCCAGGTCGAACGCCATGATCGCCTCGGCGACGTCCTTGAACTCGCGTCCCTCGCCCACGGCGCCGGAGCGCTCGGACGTGAGGTGGTAGATGCCCACGATCATGTCCTGCGACGGCATCGTGACGGGCTTGCCGTCCGAGGGCTTGAGGATGTTGTTCGCGGACAGCATGAGGACACGGGCCTCGGCCTGCGCCTCCGTGGACAGCGGCAGGTGCACGGCCATCTGGTCACCGTCGAAGTCCGCGTTGAACGCGGAGCACACGAGCGGGTGGATCTGGATGGCCTTGCCCTCGACCAGCTGCGGCTCGAAGGCCTGGATGCCCAGGCGGTGCAGCGTGGGTGCGCGGTTGAGCAGCACCGGGTGCTCCGTGATGACCTCTTCCAGGACGTCCCACACCTGGCCGTGCTGACGCTCGACCATCCGCTTCGCGGACTTGATGTTCTGCGCGTGGTTGAGGTCGACGAGCCGCTTCATGACGAAGGGCTTGAAGAGCTCCAGCGCCATCGTCTTGGGCAGACCGCACTGGTGCAGCTGCAGCGTGGGGCCGACGACGATGACCGAACGGCCCGAGTAGTCGACGCGCTTGCCCAGCAGGTTCTGGCGGAACCGGCCCTGCTTGCCCTTGAGCATGTCGGACAGCGACTTGAGGGGACGGTTGCCCGGTCCCGTCACCGGACGACCGCGGCGGCCGTTGTCGAACAGCGAGTCGACGGCCTCCTGGAGCATCCGCTTCTCGTTGTTGACGATGATCTCCGGCGCACCCAGGTCCAGCAGACGCTTGAGGCGGTTGTTCCGGTTGATGACACGGCGGTACAGGTCGTTGAGGTCGGAGGTCGCGAAGCGGCCGCCGTCCAGCTGCACCATGGGACGCAGGTCCGGCGGGATGACCGGGACGGCGTCCAGGACCATGCCCTCGGGCGAGTTGTCCGTCGTGAGGAACGCGTTGACGACCTTGAGGCGCTTGAGCGCGCGGGTCTTCCGCTGGCCCTTGCCCGTCTTGATGAGCTCGCGCAGGGCCTCAGCCTCTGCGGTCAGGTCGAAGTCGCGCAGGCGCTGCTGGATCGCGGCGGCACCCATCGAGCCCGTGAAGTACAGGCCGAAGCGCGCGACCATGTCGCGGTACAGCGACTCGTCGCCCTCGAGGTCGGAGACCTTGAGCGACTTGAAGCGGTCCCAGACCTTCTCGATGCGGTCGATCTCGCGATCCGCGGCCTTCCGGAGATTGCCCATCTCCTTCTCCGCCTGCGTCTCGATCTTCCGCTTCGCAGCAGCGGTCGCGCCGTCAGCCTCGAGGGCCTTGAGGTCTTCCTCGAGCTTCTTCGCGCGGCGATCGATGTCCGAGTCGCGACGGGACTCGACCCGCTTCTTCTCCACGTCGATCTGGTTCTGCAGGGTCGGCAGGTCGCGGTGGCGCGACTCCTCGTCGACCGAGGTGATCATGTACGCGGCGAAGTAGATGACCTTCTCGAGGTCCTTGGGCGCCAGGTCCAGCAGGTAGCCCAGGCGCGAGGGGACGCCCTTGAAGTACCAGATGTGGGTGACGGGAGCGGCGAGCTCGATGTGGCCCATCCGCTCACGGCGGACCTTCGCGCGGGTCACTTCGACGCCGCAGCGCTCGCAGATGATGCCCTTGAAGCGGACGCGCTTGTACTTGCCGCACGCGCACTCCCAGTCCCGGGTGGGGCCGAAGATGCGCTCGCAGAAGAGCCCGTCCTTCTCCGGCTTGAGGGTGCGGTAGTTGATCGTCTCCGGCTTCTTGACCTCACCGTGCGACCAACGGCGGATGTCGTCGGCCGTCGCCAGGCCGATGCGCAGTTCATCAAAGAAATTGACGTCAGGCACGTGAATCCTTCTCTGTTTCACGGCGATCGAGCGATCGCCGCATCATTCGTTCGGTGGGTCAGACTTCTTCGACGGTGTTGGCCTCGTGGCGCGACAGGTTGATGCCCAGCTCCTCCGCGGCACGGAAGACCTCCTCATCCGAATCGCGCATCTCGACCTGCATGCCGTCGGACGACAGCACCTCGATGTCCAGGCAGAGCGACTGCATCTCCTTGATGAGCACCTTGAAGGACTCCGGGATGCCCGGGTCCGGCAGGTTCTCGCCCTTGACGATCGCCTCGTAGACCTTGACGCGGCCGGGGATGTCATCGGACTTGATCGTGAGCAGCTCCTGCAGCGTGTAGGCGGCGCCGTACGCCTCGAGCGCCCACACCTCCATCTCGCCGAAGCGCTGACCGCCGAACTGCGCCTTACCGCCCAGCGGCTGCTGGGTGATCATCGAGTACGGACCCGTCGAGCGCGCGTGGATCTTGTCGTCCACCAGGTGGTGCAGCTTGAGGATGTACATGTAGCCCACGGAGATGGGGTACGGGAACGGCTCGCCGGAGCGGCCGTCGAACAGGCGGGCCTTGCCGGACGTGTCGACCAGGCGCTCACCGTCCTCGTTGGGCTTCGCGGCCTCGAGCAGTCCGCGCAGCTCCTCCCAGTGAGCACCGTCGAACACGGGCGTGGCGACGTTGGTGCCGGGCTCCGCCTCGTCGACGAAGCCGTGCATCTTCTCCGCCCACTCCGGGGTGCCCTCGAGCTTCCAGCCCTGCTTGGAGATCCAGCCCATGTGGACCTCCATGACCTGGCCGATGTTCATGCGTCGCGGCACACCGTGCGGGTTCAGGATGATGTCGACCGGAGTGCCGTCCTCCAGGAACGGCATGTCCTCGACCGGCAGGATGCGGGAGATGACACCCTTGTTGCCGTGACGGCCGGCCATCTTGTCGCCGATCGTGATCTTGCGGCGCTGAGCGACGTAGACGCGGACCAGCTGGTTGACGCCCGGTGCCAGCTCGTCGTCCTCGTCGCGGTCGAAGACCTTGACGGAGATGACGGTGCCGGACTCGCCGTGCGGGACCTTGAGCGAGGTGTCGCGCACCTCGCGGGACTTCTCGCCGAAGATGGCGCGCAGCAGGCGCTCCTCCGGGGTCAGCTCCGTCTCGCCCTTGGGCGTGACCTTGCCGACGAGGATGTCGCCGTCCGTGACCTCAGCACCGATGCGGATGATGCCGCGCTCGTCGAGGTCGGCCAGTGCGTCCGGCGCGATGTTGGGGATGTCGCGGGTGATCTCCTCGGCGCCCAGCTTGGTGTCGCGGGCGTCGACCTCGTGCTCCTCGATGTGGATCGAGGAGAGGACGTCGTCCTGCACCATGCGCTGCGAGAGGATGATCGCGTCCTCGAAGTTGTAGCCCTCCCAGGACATGAACGCGACGAGCAGGTTCTTGCCCAGGGCCATCTCGCCCTTGTCCGTCGACGGACCGTCGCCCAGCACGGAGCCCACCTCGACGCGGTCGCCCTCGTCGACGATGATGCGCTGGTTGTAGGACGTGCCGTGGTTGGAGCGACGGAACTTCTCCGCCTTGTACACCTGCTGCGTGCCGTCGTCGTTCATGACGGTCACGTAGTCGGCGGACACCTCCGTCACGACGCCCGGGTTCTGGGCCGTGATGACGTCGCCGGCGTCGACCGCGGCGCGGTACTCCATGCCGGTGCCCACGAAGGGCGCCTCGGAGCGGACCAGCGGCACGGCCTGGCGCTGCATGTTCGCACCCATGAGGGCGCGGTTCGCGTCGTCGTGCTCGAGGAACGGGATGAGCGCCGTCGCGACGGACACCATCTGACGCGCGGAGACGTCCATGAAGTCGATGTCTGCGACCGGGTACAGCTCTGCCTCACCGGATCCGCCCTTCGGACGGGCCAGGACGAGCTCCTCGACGAAGCGC
>DWZY01000096.1 GCA_019117325.1 Candidatus Brevibacterium intestinigallinarum | reverse complement strand
TCAAGAAGCAGGTGTCCGGTGAGGACACCCCGATGATGCGCGCTGAGGGCCAGGGCGAGGTGTTCTTCGCGCGGAACGCGGCCAACATTTTCATGATGCAGCTCGAGGGTCCGCAGGACGCGCTGAGCGTCAACTCCGCCTCCCTGCTCGCGTTCGATCCGTCGCTCAACCAGGACATCCGCCGGGTGAAGGGACTGGGGGCGATGGCCTCGGGTGCCGGCCTCTTCAACGTCGTCCTGTCCGGTCAGGGCATGGCGGCACTGGCCTGCCAGGGCGATCCTCTGGTGCTGGACTGCTCGCAGCAGCCCACCTTCGTCGACCCGCAGGCGGCCGTGTGCTGGTCCGCGAACCTCGCCCCGGACATCCACACGGACGTTTCCCTGGGCTCCTTCATGGGTCGCGGCTCCGGTGAGTCCGTACAGATGAAGTTCCACGGCCCCGGCTTCGTCGTCGTGCAGCCCTCGGAGCTCTGAGCACCCCCGCGCACCGCGGTCCTCCGCACAGCGCAATGGCCCCCGCACGGTGTGCGGGGGCCGTTCTGCATCTGAGCCGTTCTGCGGCCGGCCGGCGCCTGACCTGAGAGGCTCAGGCCGGAGCCTCTCAGGTCAGGAGGCGGGGATCTCGAACTCCTGGTCGAAGGCGTCGATCTCCTCGTCCGAGCCGATGACCTTCGCGCCGTCGCGCTCGTAGTTCACGAGGTACGTGTCCGCGCGCTCGTCGACGAGGAACGCGATCCAGCCGCTGTGCTCGCCGCCATCGCTGCGCGACACATCGTCCAGCGGTGCGTAGCCGGCCGCGTCCATCTCCTCCTCGACGAGGCGGGTCTTGTTCCCCCAGAACTCGTCGCCCTCGTCCCACGAGATCTCGAAGTTCCCCATCGACACGAGACCGCCGTACTCGTCGCCGGGCATCACGGAGACCTCCAGGAGGACGACCTCGCCGCCGTCGGCCATGAGCTCCGCCTCCTCCTCCGAGGGGAAGTCGCGGATGGCACTGAGAACCTCGACCGTGTCGCCCATGTCCGGGTCCTCGATCGTCTCGCCCACGTCCACCTGGGTCTCCTCACCGGCGGGCGCCGCAGCCGTGTCGTCGGACTCCTCGGCGGAGTCGTCGACTGCGGCCTCGTCCTCCGTCGACTCCTCGGCAGCCGTGTCCTCTTCAGCCGTGTCCTGGGGCGCGGCCTCGTCTGCGGCGTCCGATCCGCCGCAGGCACTCAGTGCGAGTGCGAAGCCGGCGGCGAGTGCAGCCGCGGTGGTGGTCCGGCGTGCGGTCGTGCGAGCGATGTGCATGTCTCCTCCTGGCAGTCGCGGCAGGTCAGGACCCGCCGCAGGCTATCGGTACGAGACTCAGCCTAGGAAGCGGAGCGGCCGCATCGCGGCGCATCGTGTTCCCGCTCTGCCACACGGGAGCCGGGACTGACACGGCCCCACGACGTGAGTCGTGGGGCCGGATGTCGCAGGGCTGGTTGTCAGGCGCTCTTGCGGCGGGAGGTGCTGCGCCCTCCGGTCGCCTGATCCTTGGGGATGAGGGTGGGCGCCACGTTGTCGTCGACGACTTCCTTCGTCACGACGACACGGCCCACGTCATCGCGGGAGGGGATGTCGAACATGACCGGCTGCAGAACTTCTTCCATGATGGAGCGCAGCCCGCGGGCGCCCGTCCCGCGCAGCAGCGCCAGGTCCGCGATCGCTTCCAATGCGTCCTGCTCGAAGACGAGCTCCGCACCGTCGTACTCGAACATCCGCTGGTACTGCTTGACGAGCGCGTTCTTGGGCTCACTGAGGATCTGCATGAGGGCGTCGCGGTCAAGGTTGCCCACGGCCGCGATGACGGGCAGGCGGCCGATGAACTCCGGGATGAGGCCGAACTTGTGGAGGTCCTCCGGCTGGAGGTCCTCGAACGGGTCCTTCTGGTCCTCCGCCGAGTGGAGGAGCGCGCCGAAGCCGATCCCGTGCTTGCCGCGGCGCGACGAGATGATCTCGTCGAGGCCGGCGAAGGCCCCGGCGACGATGAAGAGGATGTTCGTCGTGTCGATCGAGAGGAACTCCTGGTGCGGGTGCTTGCGCCCGCCCTGCGGCGGCACCGCGGCCTCGGTTCCCTCGAGGATCTTGAGGAGTGCCTGCTGGACGCCCTCGCCGGAGACGTCCCGCGTGATCGACGGGTTCTCCGACTTGCGTGCGATCTTGTCGATCTCGTCGATGTAGATGATGCCGCGCTGGGCGCGCTCGATGTCGAAGTCCGCGGCCTGGATGAGCTTGAGGAGGATGTTCTCCACGTCCTCGCCCACGTAGCCGGCCTCGGTCAGTGCGGTCGCGTCGACGGCGGCGAAGGGCACGTCGAGCTTCTTCGCGAGTGTCTGCGCGAGGTAGGTCTTGCCGGAACCGGTGGGGCCGACCATGAGGATGTTCGACTTCGCGATCTCCACGCCGTCGTCGTCCGCCTGGGAGGACTCCTGGCTGCGGATCCGCTTGTAGTGGTTGTAGACCGCAACGGCCAGTGCCCGCTTCGCGGGGTCCTGACCCACGACGTACTCCTCGAGGAAGTCGTAGATCTCACGCGGGGTGGGCAGCTCGATCGCGTCGTCGGACTCTGCGACCGCCTCGCTGAGCTCCTCCTCGATGATCTCGTTGCAGAGGCCGATGCACTCGTCGCAGATGTAGACGCCCGGGCCCGCGATGAGCTTCCGGACCTGCTTCTGCGACTTCCCGCAGAAATTGCACTTGAGGAGATCGGCTCCCTCTGCACTGCGCGCCACTGTCCCACCTTCCCCGGGGGTGCGCGTCAGCAGTGCGCCCCCTTGACCATTCGTCGTCTCAAGCATCCCACACCGGACGGACACGGCGGCCCAGGACCCTGCAGGCGTGTCATGCCGCCTACCGGCTCCCGGACCGCCGCAACTGCTCCGCGTGCGATCGTCTCCGCAGGTCAGACCTTGCGGACCGCCTTGCGCGAGGTCAGCACCTGGTCGACCAGGCCATAGTCCTTCGCCTGCTCGGCGGTGAGGAACAGGTCGCGCTCGATATCGCGCGAGACCTGCTCCGGCGTCTTGTTCGAGTGCGAGGAGAGCGTGTTCTCCAGCCACTCGCGCATGCGCAGTACCTCGTTCGCCTGGATCTCGATGTCAGAGGCCTGGCCCTGGCCCTGGCCCTGCATCGACGGCTGGTGGATGAGGATCCGCGCGTTGGGCAGCGCGAGGCGCTTGCCCGGCGCACCGGCGGCCAGCAAGACGGCAGCGGCGGACGCCGCCTGGCCCAGGCAGACCGTCTGGATCTCCGGCTTCACGTACTGCATCGTGTCGTAGATCGCGGTGAGCGCCGTGAAGGAGCCACCGGGCGAGTTGATGTAGAGGGTGATGTCGCGGTCCGGATCCTGCGATTCGAGGACCAGCAGCTGTGCCATGACGTCATCCGCGCTCGTGTCGTCGACCTGGACGCCCAGGAAGATGACGCGGTCGTCGAACAGCTTGGTGTACGGGTCCTGGCGCTTGAAGCCGTAGGGCGTCCGCTCCTCGAACTGCGGCATGACGTAGCGGGAGGAGGGCATCGGGCCGGCGGTACCCCACGGGGTGTGGTTCATCATGAGTCCTTCAGTGTTCCCTTCTGCTCCGACGATCACGCGCCGGGTGCCCCGTCCGTGATCTCCTTGGCACTCTGCACGACGCCGTCGATGAAGCCGTACTCCAGCGCCTCGTCTGCGGTGAACCAGTGGTCGCGGTCGTTGTCCTCGAGGATCGTCTCGACCGACTGCCCGGTCTGCTGGGCGGTCAGCTCCGCCATCTGCCGCTTCATGTGCAGGATGAGGTCCGCCTGGATCTTGATGTCCGTTGCGGTTCCGCTGATGCCGCCCAGGGGCTGGTGCATGAGGATGCGGGTGTGGGGGGTGGCGAAGCGCTTGCCCTTGGTGCCCGAGGACAGCAGGAACTGGCCCATCGATGCCGCCATGCCCATCGCGACGGTGCCCACGTCCGGCTGGACGTACTGCATCGTGTCGTAGATGGCCATGCCCGCCGTGACGGATCCGCCCGGCGAATTGATGTAGAGCCAGATGTCCTTGTCCGGGTCCTCCGCGGCCAGCAGCATGAGCTGCGCGCAGATGATGTTCGCGTTGTCGTCGCGCACATCGGAGCCCAGCCAGATGATCCGCTCGCGCAGCAGCCGGTTGTAGATGTGGTCGTCCAGACCCAGCCCGCCCTGCGTCCCGGCCATGGTCGGGCTCAGCGAGGAGTTGCCTCCATTGCTCACGTCTCACTCCTGTCGTCGGTGTGGAAGTCTGTCTGAGAGCGTAACCCGCACCCCGGACCTATTAGTCCTCCGGACCCGCCATGTTCGCCCAGAGCGTGAACGTGCGACCGGTCCGACGACGCCGAGAGGGCCCCGGACGGTGTCCGGGGCCCTCGATCCGCAGTGCTCACCTGCGGGCGCATGCTCCCTCGGGGAGCAGGCGGGTCACTTCTCGTCGGTCGCCTCTGCAGCGGCCTCGGCCTGCTCCTCGGCGTCCGTCGCCTCGTCTGCAGCGGCCTCCTCGGCCTCAGCGGCAGCCTCATCGGCCTCGGCGGCGGCCTCCGCAGCGGCACCGCCCGGGGTCGTGAAGGCGGTCATGTCGAGGACGTTGCCCTCGGCATCCTTGACGATGGCGCCGGCCAGGACCTCGGCGAGGCCCTTGCGACGGGCGACGTCACCCATGAGCGCGGGCACCTGGCCCTGCTGGTCCAGCATCTGCGCGAACTGGTTGGGGTTCATGCCGTACTGCTGGGAGGCGTTGATGATGTACTCGATGAGCTCCGGCTGGGAGACCTCGATCTCCTCTGCCTTCACGACCGCGTCCAGCACGAACTGCGTGCGGAGGTTGCGGGTCGTCTCCTCGGTCACCTCGGCGCGGTGCTCGTCGTCCTCGAGGCGGTTCTCGCCCTCCAGGTGACGGTGGACCTCGTCCTCGACGACCTTGGCCGGGACCGGCGGGTCGATGCGCTCGAGCAGCGCCTCGAGGACCTTGTCGCGAGCCTCGACGCCCTGGTCGAACTCCTTCTTCTCCGCCGCCTGCGAGCGCAGGTCCTCGCGGAGCTCCTCGACCGTGTCGAACTCGGAGGCCAGCTGGGCGAACTCGTCGTCGACCTCGGGCAGCTCGCGGACCTTGACAGAGGTGACGGCCAGCGTGACGGCGCTCGTCTCGCCGGCGTGCTCGCCGCCGGCCAGCGTCGTCTCGAAGGTGGTCTCCTCACCCTCGGACAGGCCGTCCAGCGCCTCGTCCATGCCCTCGAGCATGGTGCCGGAACCGATCTCGTACGAGATGTCGGAGGCCTCGTCGACCTGCGCGTCGTCGATCTTCGCCGTCAGGTTGAGGGTGACGAAGTCGCCCTTCGTGGCCGGGCGGTCGACGGACACGAGGGTGCCGAAGCGCTCGCGCAGCTCGTCCAGCTGCTGCTGGACGTCCTCGTCCGTGACCTCGATCGAGCCGACCTCGACCTCGATCGAGTCGTAGGCGGGCAGCTCGACGGTGGGGGCCACGTCGACCTCGATGGTGACCTTGAGGTCGCCCTCGTCCTTGCCGTCCAGGCCGGGCACCTCCTGCACCTCGACCTCGGGCTGGCCCAGCGGGGTCAGGTCGTGCTCGGTGAGCGCCTTGCGGTACAGCTCGTCCAGGCTGCCGTTGACGGCCTCCTGCATGACAACGGGACGGCCCACGCGCTGGTCGATGATGCGGTTGGGAACCTTGCCGCGACGGAAGCCGGGGACGTTCACCTGCTTCGCGATCTCGCGGTAGGCCTCGTCGACGCTCGGCTTGAGCTCGGCGAAAGGCGCGTCGATGCTGAGCTTGACCCGGGTCGGGTCGATGGTCTCGACGGAGCTCTTCACAGTTTCCCTCTCGTTGTCTGCTGCGGAGTGCGGACCGCGGCCGAGCCGAGCAGCAGACTGCGGAGCGGACGGACGCGTACCGGTTCATCTGCGATCGGGCAGGGCCGACCGCACATCCTGCGCAATAGTACTCACCCAGGCGACCGATTGCAGAATCAGGGGGCGAGCGCACGGCGCCGGTCCGCGGGCGAGCGCTAGGCTGATCCGGACCCCGTGCCCCTGCGAAGGTTCCAGACAATGCCCCGTTTCCTGCTCGTGGCCCCGCTCGTGCACGCGTCCGCGCACGACCCGATCGACGAGCGGACCTCCGCTCAGGTCTCCAACCTGCTGTCGGTCGGCAACGGGGCCTCAGAGGTTGGATCCGAGGCGGACACGATGCGGATGCGGTCGCGCCTGTCCTACACCCCGCAGTACCTCACGCAGCGCTGGTACGACGTCGTGCCGCCGCGTGACGACGACGCCGAGGCCGTCCCCGCTCACAGCGGGCCACACCTGATCTCCCGCTTGGTCTCGCCCTCCCCGGACGACGCGTCCGCCTCCTCGGGCGTCCGGATCGAGCGGGCGGCGGTCGCCGTCTCCCGCACGACCACGGTGCTGGCGGTCGACGCGTACATCGGTGAGTCGTGGGAGGCCGCGGAGCCGGTGGAGGCGGACTCGCACATCTACGACAGCATCGACCTCCTGGAGAATGCGCTCTCGGAGTGCGCGGAGGAGCTGGTCCGCGACATCCGCGCGGGCCTCGAGGAGATCCCCGGTGCGCACGCCACGGCTGCGATCTGGGTCGCGCGGTACCTCCGCGTCCCGCACTCCGACTCGGTGCCCGAGGTCTGGTTGGGCGACGAGGTCACACCCGAGCCGTTCCGCTCGCCCTCCGACGCCTCGGCGCTCGAGATCGGATGGGGCAACGGCGCCCTGCGCGGGGTCGAGGACCTGGGTCCGGTCGAGTGGGATGAGATGGTTCGCGGCCTCATCGACGCGCAGACGATCTGGTCGGAGCTCGCCATGCTGTCCGACGTGTCCGGCCACACGCTCAACGAGCTGTACGGGCCCGATGATCGCGACTCGAAGAGGCGACGGCGCAGGCTCATGGGCCAGGTGGAGGACTTCGCCGGTGCGCTGGCGACGCATCAGCTCGCCTACGACGACCTCATGCTGACGATCCAGGGCATCCGTCGCAGGACCGCCGTCGCGACCCTGAGCGCGTGGGGATATGCAGACGCGCTCGAGCGGGTCGACCGGCGGCTCTCGGACGCGCTCGTCGTGGCGAACACGATGCGCAGCGTGAATGAGCGGAAGTACCAGGAGCTGGTCCAGGGCGTGCTCTACGGCCTGGCGGTGCTGACGGTCCTCGACGTCTCGCTCGCTCTCATCGGGACCGCCTTCTCCGGCAGCGACGAGGAGCCCGGCCACGATTCGGCCCTGGGGATCCTCGAGGCGATCCGCCTCACCAATCAGGACTCACTCATCGTCGCCGCACTCGTCATCGCCGTCGCGGCCGCCGCCGCCTACCTGATCGGACGAAGGAAATGACACCGCAGACTCCCCTCTCCGCCACCCGCCGCGTGCTCACCGCCGTGCTCGAGGGCACGCCGCCGGATGCGTGGGCCGCCGGCGCCGCACGGGTCGAGGACGAGCGCACGAGCATCGACCGCCTCCTGGCCTCGACCCCGCTGCCCCGGATCTACGGCTTCACGACCCTCCTGGGCCATCTGGATGATCACGGGGCATCCGCGGAGGACCAGTGGACGCTGCTCGACGCGCACCTCGTCGGCACACCCACGCGGCAGACCGCCCCGTTCGGTCAGCTCCTGGCCGCCTGCAAGGTCGAGCAGGCCTCCCACGGCGGATCGGGGATGTCTCCTGCCGCCTTCGATGCTCTGCGCGACCGTGCGATCGACAC
>DWZY01000095.1 GCA_019117325.1 Candidatus Brevibacterium intestinigallinarum | reverse complement strand
GTAGTCGAACTCGCAGGCCTGGCCGATGACGATGGGGCCGGAGCCGATGACGAGGACGGACTTCAGATCGTCTCTTCTGGGCACGGGGTGCTCTCCTTCTGTGCGGCTCAGGCGCGCGCGGACGCGGGGGCGGCGGTCATCATGTCCGCGAAGCGGCTGAAGAGGCCGCGCGAATCATGGGGTCCGGCAGCGGACTCGGGGTGGAACTGGACGGAGAACGCGGGGATGTCGAGGCACTCGAGGCCCTCGACGACCTGGTCGTTGAGGCCGATGTGGCTGACCCGGACGCGTCCGAACTCCGCCTGCGGGGCCGTGACCGGCTCGCCCGTGGGGGCGTCGACCGCGAAGCCGTGGTTCTGACTGGTGATCTCGACGCGACCGGTCGCGACGTCGAGGACGGGCTGGTTCGCACCGCGGTGGCCGAAGGGCAGCTTGTACGTCCCGAAGCCCAGCGCGCGGCCCAGCAGCTGGTTGCCGAAGCAGATGCCGAAGAACGGGATGCGGGCGCGCAGGACGCTGCGCAGCACCTCGATCTCGTGCTCGGACGTGGCGGGGTCGCCGGGGCCGTTCGAGAAGAACACGCCGTCTGGCGCCATCGCCTCGACCTCTGCGAAGGGTGTCGAGGCCGGCACGACCGTCACCTCCATCCCGCGGGTGGCCAGCTGCTCCGGCGTCGCGGACTTGATGCCCAGGTCGTAGGCGACGACGCGGAAGCGCGTCTCGCCCTGCGCCGGAATCGTGTACGGGGCGGACGTCGTCACCTCGTCGACCAGGCGGGCCCCGGCCATGGGCGCTGCGTCGCGGACGAGGGCCACGAGTGCCGCGTCGTCGAGGGCCGCGTCCTCGCCGGAGAAGATCCCGGCGCGCATGGCGCCGCGGTCGCGGATGTGGCGGGTGATCGCCCGGGTGTCGATCCCGCTGATGCCCACGATGCCGTGACGGGTCAGTCGCTCCTCGAGCCCCTCGGTCGCGCGCCAGTTGGAGACGCGGCGGGCGGGGTCGCGCACGACGTAGCCCGCGACCCAGTAGCCCGAGGACTCGTCGTCCTCGTCATTCACACCGGTGTTGCCGATGTGCGGCGCGGTCTGGACGACGATCTGGCGGTGGAAGGAGGGATCGGTGAGCGTCTCCTGGTAACCGGTCATGCCGGTCGTGAAGACGATCTCGCCGGTGGTGCGGCCGGTCGCGCCGTAAGCGCGGCCGCGGAACGTGCGGCCGTCCTCCAGCACGAGGACGGCGGGTGCGGCGTTGAGCAGGGACATGTCAGTCCTCCTCGATCGAACGGCGGATGGAAGTGATGAGGGGTGCGCGGTCGGCGGCCGCGCGGGTGCGGAAGCCGGTCTCCAGGGCGGTGTCGCCCAGGGTCCAGCCGATGATGACGAGGCCCCCCGGCTCGACGAACTTGCCGATCATCCCCTGCGCCGTGCGCGCAGAGCGCACGTGGGCCCACGGGATGAGGAAGTCACCGGTGCCGGCGCGGTCCAGTACGACGCCGTCCTCCGTGAGGACGACGTCCGCGGGTGTCCGCAGACCCAGGCCGTGGACCGCGATGCGGTCGTAGGGGTCGCCCTCCGAGGTGGTCGCGACGTACATGCCGTCGACCGGGCCGTGGAGCACGGTGCTGCCCTCGCGGGGCCGGGCCGGCGCGGGCAGCCCGGACTGCGCGCCCGCCCGGCGCCGCCAGCCCCACCAGAGGAGCGCGAAGACGACGAGCGTGACGGCGATGAGGACGAGCGTGGGCGTCAGTCGTTCCACGGACCGGCCTCCCCGAAGGCCAGCGGCTCGCCCGGAGCTCCGTCGGCGTACACGCGGGTGCCGAAGAGGAACGTGTCCGTCACCCGGGCGCCCAGGGTCCGTCCGCGGAACGGATTGTTGCGCCCCATCGTCTGGTGGGTCTCAGGGTCGACGACGTGCGCGGCGGACGGGTCGACGAGCACGACGTTCGCGCCGGTCCCCCGCGCGAGCGCCCCGTGGTGACCCAGCCCCATGATCGCGGCGGGCCGCTCACTCATGACGCGGGCGAGGTCCTGATGCGAGAAGTCATGGTCGGCCATCGCGTGCGTCACGACGGCCAGCGCGGACTCGAGACCCACCATGCCCATCGCGGCGGCCGTCCACTCGACGCACTTGTGCTCGGCCGGGTGCGGCGCGTGGTCCGTGCCGACGACGTCGATCGTGCCGTCGGCGAGGCCCTCGCGCAGTGCGCGCACGTCCTCGTCGGTCCGCAGCGGGGGGTTGACCTTGAAGACGGGGTCGAAGCTGCGCACCTCTTCGTCCGTGAGGATGAGGTGGTGCGGCGTCACCTCGGCCGTCACCCGGATGCCGCGCGCCTTGGCCCAGCGGATGAGGTCGACGCTGCCGGCCGTGGACACGTGGCACACGTGGAGGCGAGAGCCCACGTGCTCGGCCAGGAGCACGTCGCGGGCGATGATCGCCTCCTCGGCGACGGCCGGCCAGCCGGGCAGGCCCAGCTCCGCGCTCACCGTGCCCTCGTGCATCTGGGCTCCCTCCGTGAGCCGGGGGTCCTGCGCGTGCTGGGCGATGATCCCGTCGAAGGCCTTGACGTACTCGAGCGCACGGCGCATGACGAGGGGGTCCCACACGCAGTGGCCGTCATCGGAGAACATCCGGACCCGGGCCGCGGAGTCGGCCATCGCGCCCAGTTCCGCGAGCGTCTCCCCCGCGAGGCCGACGGTCACGGCGCCCACCGGGCGCACCTGCGTGTAGCCGGCGTCGCGGCCCAGTCGGTGCACCTGTTCGACGACGCCCGCGGTGTCCGCGACGGGCGAGGTGTTCGCCATCGCGTGGACGGCGGTGAAGCCGCCCGCCGCCGCGGAGCGGGAACCGGTGAGCACCGTCTCCGCGTCCTCCCGCCCGGGCTCGCGCAGGTGGGTGTGCATGTCGACGAGGCCGGGCAGCGCCAGCAGACCGTCCGCGTCGACGACCGTCGCGGACGCGTCCAGGTCCTGCGGGTCGACGAGGAGGCCCGCCCGCATCCCGAGGTCCGCGCGGGTCCCGTCCGGCAGGGTCGCACCCCGGATGAGTGTCTGAGTCACAGCTGTCCTTCCCGACCGCTCACCGCGGTCGACTGGCCGGTGAGCAGTCGGTAGAGCACAGCCATCCGGACGCTCACGCCGTTGGCGACCTGGTCGAGCACGACGGTGCGCGGCGAGTCGGCCGCTTCCGCGCCGATCTCGAACCCGCGGTTCATGGGACCGGGATGCATGATCGCGCAACCTGCGGGCAGTGCGCGAGCCCGCGCATCCGTGAGGCCCCATCGCCGCGCGTACTCGCGCGCGGTGGGGAAGAACGCCTGATCCATCCGCTCCTGCTGGACGCGCAGCATCATGAGCGCGTCGAACGGCACGGCTGCGATCGCCTCGTCGAGGTCGTAGACGACCTCGCACGGCCACGCCTCCACGCCGATCGGCAGGAGCGTGGGCGGTGCGATGAGGACGACGCGGGCGCCCAGGGTCGTGAGCAGGTGCACGTTCGACCGCGCGACTCGCGAGTGCAGGATGTCTCCCACGATCCCCACGACTGC
>DWZY01000094.1 GCA_019117325.1 Candidatus Brevibacterium intestinigallinarum | reverse complement strand
ATCGCCTGGCGGCGGAGATCCCCGGCGGGTTCAAGCCGGACCAGTTCTCCAACCAGAACGGCCCGCTCAGCCACTACGAGTCGACGGGGCCGGAGATCTGGGAGGACACGGACGGCCGGATCACCCACTTCATCGTGGGCGCCGGCACCGGTGGCACCGTGAGCGGCACCGGCCGCTACCTCAAGGAGGTCTCGGACGGTGCTGTCCGCGTCGTCGTGGCGGATCCGAACGGGTCGATCTACGCCGGCGGCGAGGCGTTCTCCTATGACGTCGAGGGCGTGGGCGAGGACTACATCCCAGACACGTACGACGCGTCGGTCCCCGATGCCTTCGAGACGGTCACGGACGCGGAGTCCTTCGCGATGACCCGCCGGCTGGCCCGGGAGGAGGGCCTTCTGGTGGGAGGCTCCAGCGGCATGGCGGTGGTCGCCGCGCTGCGCGTGGCGCGCAGGCTGCCGGACGACGCGGTCGTCGTCGTCCTGCTGCCGGACTCCGGCCGCGGGTACATGGGCAAGATCTTCAACGATGACTGGATGGTGGAGCGCGGTCACATGACCGCGGACGAGGCCGCGGATGCGTCCGCAGAAGGAGCACAGAAGTGAGCGAGCAGACCGACGGCGCACGGACCGCAGCACAGGGCTTCGACACGCTGGCGATCCACGCCGGCCAGGCGCACGATCCCACGACCGGCGCGGTCATCCCGCCGCTGCACGTGTCGTCGACGTACGCGCAGGACGGGATCGGCGGCCTGCGCGGCGGCTACGAGTACGGTCGCAGCGCGAACCCCACCCGGACCGCGCTGCAGACCCAGCTGGCTGCGCTGGAGGGCGGCGAGTTCGGCCTGTCCTTCGCCTCCGGCCTGGCCGCGGAGGACGCCCTGCTGCGCGCCGTCCTCACCCCCGGCGACACCGTCCTCATGGGCAATGACGTCTACGGCGGCACGCACCGCCTGGTCGATCAGATCCTGGGCCCGTGGGGCGTGTCCCTGCGCATCGTCGACATGACGAACACCGAGGCCGTCACCGCCGCCCTGCAGGAGTCGCCCGCGCGGGTGCTCTGGGTCGAGACCCCCTCGAACCCGCTCATGGGGATCGCGGACATCGCGGAGCTCGCGCGGATCGGCCATGAGGCCGGCGCCCTCGTCGTCGTCGACAACACCTTCGCCTCCCCTGCTCTTCAGCGTCCCCTGCTGCTGGGCGCGGACGTCGTCGTCCACTCGACGACGAAGTACCTGGGCGGGCACTCCGATGTGGTGGGCGGTGCGCTCGTGACGAGCGATGCGCAGATCGCGGAGAAGGCCGGCTTCCAGCAGTTCGCCGCCGGTGCGATCAGCGGTCCCCACGACGCGTTCCTCACGACGCGCGGGCTCAAGACCCTTGCGATCCGCATGGAGCGCCACAGCGCGAACGCGGGTCTGGTCGCGGGCTACCTCGACCGCCACGACGCGGTGCGCGCCGTCTACTACCCCGGCCTCGAGTCGCACCCGGGCCACGACATCGCCCGGGCGCAGATGAGCGGCTTCGGCGGCATGGTCTCCCTCGCACTGGCGGACGGTGCCACGGCGCGCCGGTTCGCGGAGTCGCTCACGCTGTTCACGCTCGCCGAGTCGCTGGGCGGCGTCGAGTCTCTGGTCAACTACCCCGAGGCGATGACGCACGCGTCCGTCCGCGGCACGGAACTGGCGGTGCCGGAGGAGGTCGTGCGACTGTCCGTGGGCATCGAGACGATCGACGATCTGCTGGCCGATCTGGAGCAGGCGCTGGGTCAGCTCTGAGTCGCCAGCGGAGAACGTCGCACAAGCGATTCTGAGGCGACGGGACCCCCTGGGGCGGTCATCCCCTCGCACAGCGGGACAAGAATCCGGGAAAGACGCCTTCTACGGCCTGTGGAAGCACACTCTGAGCGTCCGGACGCGCTAGAATCAGGGATAAGCGCCCTATCACCCTGAGCACGCGTCCGCGCACGCGATGAGGAGTTCCATGTCAGCCGAGCAGACACCGCATTACGAAGCGGGGGACATCACCGTCCTCGAAGGTCTCGAGGCGGTGCGCAAGAGGCCCGGCATGTACATCGGCTCCACGTCGGAGCGCGGCCTGCACCACCTGGTGCAGGAGGTCGTCGACAACTCCGTCGACGAGGCCATGGCCGGGTATGCGTCCCACATCGAGGTGACGATCCTCGAGGACGGGGGCGTGCGCGTCGTCGACGACGGCCGCGGCATCCCCGTCGCGATGCACCCCACGGAGGGCATCCCCACGCTGCAGGTCGTGCTGACGATCCTGCACGCCGGCGGCAAGTTCGGCGGAGGCGGCTACGCGGTCTCCGGCGGTCTGCACGGCGTGGGCTCCTCCGTCGTGAACGCGCTGTCCATCCGCCTCGATGCGGAGGTCCACCGCGACGGCCACGTCTGGCGGCAGGACTACCGCCGCGGCGAGCCCACGGGCGAGGTCGTCCAGGGCGAGGAGACGGACCGCACCGGCACGATCATCACCTTCTGGCCGGACGACGAGATCTTCGAGACGACGGAGTTCTCGTTCGAGGTGCTGCGCTCCCGCTTCCAGCAGATGGCGTTCCTCAACAAGGGCATGCGGATCAGCCTCGAGGACCAGCGGAAGGCGGAGGTCGATCCCGACGACGTCCAGCTGGACGACGCGGATGAGGACGGCGAGCCGGCGGAGGCGAAGACCAAGAAGGTCTCGTACCGCTACGACGACGGCCTGCTCGACTACGTCGCGCACATCAACAGGACGAAGCGGTCGGAGACCGTCAACGACGAGATCATCGCGTTCGAGGCCGAGGACCCGGATCAGATGATCTCGCTCGAGGTCGCGATGCAGTGGACGACCTCGTACTCGGAGTCCGTGCACACGTTCGCGAACACGATCTCGACCCACGAGGGCGGCACGCACGAGGAGGGCTTCCGCACGGCGCTCACCTCGCTGGTGAACAACTACGCGCGCGAGCAGAAGATCCTGCGGGAGAAGGACCCCAACCTCACCGGCGACGACATCCGCGAGGGCCTCACGGCCGTCGTGTCGATCAAGCTGGGCGAGCCGCAGTTCGAGGGGCAGACGAAGACGAAGCTGGGCAACTCGGAGGCGAAGACCTTCGTCCAGCGCGTCGTCCGCGATGAGTTCGGCCACTGGATGGAGTCCAACCCGGCGCAGGCGAAGGAGGTCGTGCGCAAGGCCTCCCAGGCCGCGCAGGCCCGTCTGGCCGCCCGCAAGGCGCGCGAGGCGACCCGCCGCAAGGGCCTCCTCGAGGCCGGCGGCATGCCCGGCAAGCTCAAGGACTGCCAGTCGAAGGACCCCACTATCTCCGAGGTCTTCATCGTCGAGGGCGACTCCGCCGGCGGTTCCGCCACGCAGGGCCGTGACCCGCACACGCAGGCGATCCTCCCGCTGCGCGGCAAGATCCTGAATGTGGAGAAGGCGCGCCTCGACCGGGCCTTGGGCAACGCGGAGATCCAGGCGATGATCACCGCGTTCGGCACGGGCATCGGTGAGGAGTTCGACATCGACAAGCTCCGCTACCACAAGATCGTCCTCATGGCGGATGCGGACGTCGACGGCCAGCACATCACGACGCTGCTGCTCACCTTCATCTTCCGCTACATGAAGCCGCTGGTGGAGGGCGGGTACGTGTACCTCGCGACACCGCCGCTGTACCGCCTCAAGTGGTCGAACGCGGCCCACGAGTTCGCGTACTCGGACCGCGAGCGCGACGGCCTGCTGGAGGCCGGTCGGGCGGCCGGCAAGCGCCTGCCCAAGGAACTGGCGATCCAGCGCTACAAGGGCCTGGGCGAGATGAACTACCAGGAACTGTGGGAGACGACGATGAACCCGGATCATCGCCTCCTCAAGCAGGTCACCCTCGACGATGCAGCCCAGTCGGACGAGATCTTCACCGTCCTCATGGGCGACGACGTGGACTCGCGTCGTCGCTTCATCCAGGAGAACGCGAAGGACGTCCGCTTCCTCGACATCTGAGGCGCGTGCGCCCCGGACACCCGCCGGTGCCCGGGGCCTGCCTCCGTTCCGGCCCGTGACAGAAGAGAGATGAGCCCCCGTGGCAGACGAGCAGAACCCCACCCCCCAGCAGGATCCGGAGCATACGCCCGAGGCCCCGGCTGAGGGCAGCGTGATCGACCGGGTCGACTCGGTCGACCTCAACATGGAGATGCAGCGCTCCTACCTCGACTACGCGATGAGCGTGATCGTGGGCCGTGCGCTGCCGGACGTGCGCGACGGCCTCAAGCCGGTGCATCGCCGCATCCTCTACGCGATGTACGACGGCGGGTACCGGCCGGATCGCAACTTCTCGAAGTGCTCGCGCGTCGTGGGCGACGTCATGGGTCAGTACCACCCGCACGGCGACATCGCGATCTACGACGCGATGGTCCGCCTGGTCCAGGGATGGGTCATGCGCTACCCGCTGGTCGCGGGACAGGGCAACTTCGGCTCCCCGGGTGACGACGGCGCGGCCGCTCCCCGATACACCGAGTGCAAGATGGCTCCTCTTGCACTGGAGATGGTGCGGGACATCGAAGAGGAGACCGTCGACTTCCAGGACAACTACGACGGGCGCAACAAGGAACCGGTGTACATGCCGTCCCGGTTCCCCAACCTGCTGGTGAACGGCTCGTCCGGCATCGCGGTGGGCATGGCGACGAACATCCCGCCCCACAACCTGCGCGAGGTCGCGGAGGGCGCACAGTGGTTGCTGTCGCATCCCGAGGCCACGAACGAGGAGGCCCTCGACGCCCTCATGGGCATCATCAAGGGCCCGGACTTCCCGTCCGGCGCGACGATCCTGGGCCGCCAGGGCATCGAGGACGCGTACCGGACCGGCCGCGGCTCGATCACGCAGCGCGCGGTTGTCGAGGTCGAGGAGATCCAGGGCCGCACGTGCCTGGTCGTGACCGAGCTGCCGTACATGGTCAACCCGGACACGCTCGCGGCGAAGATCGCCTCGTACGTGCGCGACGGCAAGGTCGCGGGCATCGCGGACCTGCGCGACGAGTCCTCCGGCCGCACCGGCCAGCGCCTCGTCATCGTCCTCAAGCGGGACGCGGTTGCGAAGGTCGTCCTCAACAACCTCTACAAGCACACGCAGCTGCAGGAGAACTTCTCCGCCAACATGCTGGCGCTGGTCGACAACGTGCCGCGCACCCTGTCGATCGACGCATTCCTGCGCCTGTGGGTCAAGCACCAGATCGACGTCATCGTGCGCCGGACCCGCTTCCGCCTGCGGAAGGCGGAGGAGCGGGCGCACATCCTGCGCGGCTACCTCAAGGCGCTCAACGCCCTGGACGCAGTCATCGCGCTCATCCGCCGCTCCCCCAACTCCGACGAGGCGCGCACGGGTCTCATGGAGCTGCTGGACGTGGACGAGATCCAGGCGAACGCGATCCTCGACCTCCAGCTCCGCCGGCTGGCCGCCCTCGAGCGCCTCCGGATCGAGGAGGAGGCGCAGAAGATCGAGGAGCTCATCAAGGACTACAAGGAGATCCTCGATACCCCGGAGCGCCAGCGCGCGATCGTGTCCGAGGAGCTCTCCGACATCGTCGACCGGTTCGGCGATGACCGCCGCACGCGGATCCTCGCCGGATTCGACGGCGACATGAGCGTCGAGGACCTCATCCCGGAGGAGGAGGTCGTCGTCACGATCACCCGCGGCGGGTACGTCAAGCGCACCCAGTCGGGCCTCTACCGGGCACAGCACCGCGGCGGCAAGGGCGTCGCGGGCGCCAAGCTGCGCGGCGACGACGTCGTCGACCAGTTCTTCGTCACCTCGACGCACGACTGGCTCCTGTTCTTCACGAACACGGGCCGTGTCTACCGCGCGAAGGGCTACGAGCTGCCCGAGGGATCGCGGGATGCGAAGGGCCAGCACGTGGCGAACCTGCTGGCGCTGCAGCCGGACGAGACGATCACCCAGGTCCTGTCCATCAAGGACTACGACGAGGCGCAGTACCTGGCTCTCGCGACGAAGTCGGGCCTCGTGAAGAAGACGCGCCTGGCTGAGTACGACTCGAACCGCACCGGCGGCGTCATCGCGATCAACCTGCGCGAGATGTCGGATGGGAAGCCGGACGAGCTCGTGTCCGCCCGTCTCGTCGATGCGGAAGACCACCTCCTCCTCATCTCCCGCAAGGGGATGTCGATCAGGTTCGCCGCTGACGACGAGACGATCCGGCCCACGGGCCGTGCGACCTCGGGCGTCACCGGCATGCGGTTCCGCGACGACGACCGACTGCTCACGATGGACACGGTCACCCCGGGCACCTACGTGTTCGTCGTGACGGAGGCCGGGTTCGCGAAGCGGACCCCCATCGAGGAGTACCGCCTGCAGGGCCGTGGCGGCATGGGCATCAAGGTCGCGAAGGTCACCGATCAGCGCGGAGACCTGGTGGGCGGCCTCATCGTGTCCGACGGCGAAGAGGTTCTGGTCGTCATGGAGCGCGGTAAGGTGGTCCGGTCGAGTATCGACGGAGTGCCGGCCAAGGGCCGCAACACCATGGGCGTCGTCTTCGCGAAACCCGGCACGAAGGATCGCATCATCGCGGTCACCCGCGGCCCGGAGGAAGCCGTCGAGGAAGAGGCGGAGAACGCGCCTCTCACCGAGGCGGAAGCCGAAGCGGCCGTGGCGGAGATCCCCGATCCGGCTCCCCAGGAGCCGGCCGCCGACACCGAAGGTGAAGAGCAGCAGTGAGCGACAACGAGCAGAAGCCCGGCAAGGTCCTCCGCACCTCCAGCGGACGCACCCGGCTGACGGCCACCGGCGATGCCGACACCAGCGCGAAGTCCGGTGCCGGGGCGAGCGGCAGTGCTCCTGCGGCCTCGGGCTCGGCCGGCAGCGCACCCACGGCGACGGTGCCCACGGGCAGCGGACCCACGGGCGGTCGCCCGGCTGGCGGGCAGTCGGCCGGTGCACAGGGCTCGGCGGGTCCGCAGACGCGGGTGAGCTCGGCCTCGGCGGGACTGCGGTTCAGCGGAGGCGACGACTCCTCGACGGGTTCGGGACCGGACCACCGGGGGCAGGCCTCCGGTGTGAAAGCCTCGTCCAGCGGCGTCAAGATGAGCGGGAAGTCCTCGAAGAAGGGCCCGCGCACGGTGCGCCTCACGATCGCGAACATCGACCCGTGGTCGGTCATGAAGATGTCGTTCCTGCTGTCGTTGGCCATCGCGATCGCGATGCTCGTGGCGACCCTGGTGCTGTGGCTGGTGCTGCAGATGACCGGCGTCATGGGCAACATCGAATCGACGCTGTCGGAGATCGCGGGAGCGGAGAGCGCGGATCAGTTGCTGGCCCTGGTGAGCCTGGGACGCGTCATGGCGACGTCGTTCGTGCTGGCCCTCGTGAACATCGTGCTCATGACGGCCCTGTCGACGCTGTTCGCATTCCTCTACAACATCGGCGCCTCGATCGTGGGCGGGTTCCATCTGACCCTCACCGACGACTGACGCAGCCTGGCGGATCGGCCGGAACATGTGAGGCATCACATGTTCCGGCCGATTTTGCGTTGGGTGTCCGGGTTGGTAAAGTTGCTTCTCGGTTCGCAAGAGCCACGGGGGCCTATAGCTCAGGCGGTTAGAGCGCTTCGCTGATAACGAAGAGGTCAGAGGTTCAAGTCCTCTTAGGCCCACGCAACCAGGAGGGGATCATCATGAGACGATGGCTCACCCTGCTGGGGACTGCAGCCCTTGCCGTTGGGACTCTGGGAGTCCTGCGGAACCGCAATCGCGGTCGGCAGGAGCAGTGGTCGCAGTACACCGATCCGGTGTAAGCTGTCTGCCCCCGGGGGGTATGGCGCAATTGGTAGCGCACCTGCTTTGCAAGCAGGGGGTTAGGGGTTCGAGTCCCCTTACCTCCACTCGAGAAACTCGTGAGACAGTGGCTCGTTGTAGACGAAGGCCTCAACTGGGAAACCGGTTGGGGCCTTCGTTCATACCGGAACGCAGAGAGGCGCTCGGAATGCGTGACCTGATGATCAGCGATGTTCGTCCCTGGGGCGGAGATCCCGTGGATGTGCGCGTGTCCGACGGCGTCATCGCGTCGATCGAGCCGCAGGGCAGTGGGAGCTCCGACAGTGTCGAGGGTCGGCTCGATCATGTCGACGGTGCGGGACGCCTGCTCCTCCCGTCGTTCTCCGATGTCCACGTCCACCTCGACTCCACGCGGGTGGGACTCCCGTTCGAACCGAACGAAGTCGAGCGCCGCAGTCTCTGGTCCTTCATCCAGAATGACCGCGACAACTGGCGGGACGCAGAGGCCTCCGTGGTCGAGCGCGCCACGCACACCCTGGGCAGCGCGATCGCGAACGGCATGACGCGCGCCCGCAGCTATGCCCAAATCGATGCGGACTGCGGCTTGGAGCGGCTACAGGGGGTCCTCGCCGCCAAGGAGGCGCATGCGCACCGTGCCAGCGTCGAGGTCGTCGCATTCCCGCAGGCCGGCCTCCTGCTGGAACCAGGGGTTCCCGCTCTCCTCGAGGAGGGCCTGCGGAACGGGGTCGATCTGGTGGGCGGCATCGATCCCTGCGCCCTGGACCAGGATCCCCGCCAGCACCTCGACATCGTCTTCGACCTGGCCGAGCGCCATGGGGCCGGCATCGACATCCACCTGCACGAGCCGGCAGATCTGGGCCTCTTCAGCGCTCAGCAGATCATCGCGCGCGCCCGTGCTCTCGATATGCGTGGCCGCGTGACGATCGCGCACGCCTTCTTCCTCGCGGGGATCTCCGAGAGCCAGCGTGCGCAGGTGCTCGCCGAGCTCGCGGAACTCGACATCGCTCTGACAACCGTCGCGCCCAGTGGTCGAGGGACTCTGCCCCTGCTCGAGATCCTGGACGCCGGCGTGCGGATCGGTCTGGGACAGGACGGGCAGCGCGACTACTGGTCGCCCTACGGCAACACGGACATGCTGGACCGTACCTGGCAGCTGGCCTTCACGAACGGACTGCGCCGTGATTCTGACATCGAGCGCGCACTGGAGACCGCGACGCTAGGAGGTGCGCGGGTGCTCGATCCAGCTCTGACCCGATCCGAGTCGCGCGGCGTGGGTGTGGGCGATGCGGCGGACCTCGTCCTGGTCCCCGGAGAGTATCCGGCGTCCGCTGTCATGGACCGGCCAGGCGACCGCACGGTGATCCGCGCCGGCCGCGTTGTGGCCCAAGATGGTGAGCTCCTCTGAGGGGAGCCCTTTCAGGTGACCATTCCGAGTGCAAGCTTCGACGTGAACGCGCCCACCTGCTCCGGTGAGTCTGCCCCGTCAGGTCGGTACCAGCGGACCAGGTCAGTGCCCAGAGACAGCATGGCTCGGGATACCCGCGGGATGTCGACGTCCGTGAAAGCATCCTCGGCAACTCCCTGATCCAGAACCGTGCGGAGTGCAGTGGTCGTGGTGCGGCGCATGTCGAGGATCGCTGCGTCGTGAGAGTCCTCGAGCGCAGCCATGTCGAACTGCGACACCCGTGCTGCCAGCAACGCCCTGGAGACCGCCCGACTGCTGCGTGTCGATCCGGACGGGACTGTGAGTGTCGCGGCTGAGGACATGATGTTCCCGAACGGCAGCGTCATCACCGATGACGGGACCCTGCTGGTCTGCGAGACGTTCGGCAATCGGATCACGGCCTTCGACATCGCGGACGACGGCAGCCTGACCGGACGGCGCGTCTGGGCCGAATTCGGGCCCGTGCCCACGGAGCGCGATCTTGAGCCTCTCCTCGCCCAGGTCGTCGTGGGTCCGGATGGATGCGGGCTGGACGCAGAGGGCGCACTGTGGGTCGCGGACGCGGTGGGCGGACGCGTGATCAGGGTGAAGGAGGGCGGCGCCATAGACTTTTCCATCGAACCGGGCATCGGTGTGTTCGCCTGCATGCTGGGTGGAGAGGACGGGCGCACGCTGTTCCTGTGCGCGGCCCCGGACTTCCATGAGGATGCGCGGAAGCAGGCGCGCGAAGGAAGCCTGCGCGCGGTTCGAGTGGAGGTTCCGCACGCCGGTCTCCCGTGAGACGGACTGCGCATTCCGGTCGGGCATCCGGGCCGGGGCGCTGTGCCGTCTGAGATGGTGGACGAGACGTGAACCCGCCCAGCCGGAGGAGGCCCGTGCCCAGGATCGACCTCATCACGGATGTCCCGGCATCTGGGCGTTCCCGTCAGGATGACGTCCGTCATCAGCGCGCATGACGCTCCTCATCGGTTCGTCTATGAGCAGACGTCGGGATCATTCCGGCGCTGGTGGCACGAGCACCGATTCGAGGCGGTGCCGAGCGGCACCCGCATGACGGACGTGGTGGAGTTCGAGTCGCCGGCGGGTCCGATCGGGCGGGCGGTGAA
>DWZY01000093.1 GCA_019117325.1 Candidatus Brevibacterium intestinigallinarum | reverse complement strand
CGCGTGCTCCTGGCCGATCTCGACCCGGCGGTGGAGACGACCGCCCAGAGCCTCAGCCAGCCCCACTGGGCCGGCGACGTCTCCTCGAACGACGGCGTCGACGCACTGCTCGAGGCAGCACGGCAGCAGCTGGGCGGCATCGACCTCTACTTCGCGAACGCGGGCATCGGCGGCGCGTCCGGTCTGGGCGACGACGGCGACTGGGACACGATCATCGACGTGAACCTCCGCGCCCACATCCGTGCCGCGCAGCGGCTCATCCCGGACTGGACGGACAGGGGAGAGGGCTACTTCGTCGCGACGGCCTCGGCGGCGGGTCTGCTCACCCAGATCGGCTCCGCCGGCTACGCGGTGACGAAGCACGCGGCCCTCGCTTTCGCAGAATGGCTGTCCGTCACCTACGGCGACGACGGCGTGCGCGTGTCCGTCCTCGCGCCCATGGGCGTCAACACGAAGATCCTCTGGGGCGACGGCGACACCCCGAAGACGGGCGATGCGCTCGCCGCGCAGAAGGCGGTCTCCGAGGCCGGCTCGGTCCTGGAGCCCGCCGACGTGGCCCGGACGGTGCTCGACGCCGTCGACCGCGAGGAGTTCCTCATCCTGCCCCACCCCGAGGTGCTCGACATGTACCGCATGAAGGGCTCCGACTACGACCGCTGGCTGAGCGGCATGCGCCGCTACCAGGCGAAGCTGCGCGCAGGCGCGACTCCCGGCTGAACCGCCGGACACAGACGACCGAACGAACCATAACCGGCGCACAGGTGCGCCACTTCCGAGAAGGGAACCCCACATGCTCGAGACGACCGAGCGCGGTCAGGAGTACCGCGAGAAGCTGCTCGCCTTCATGGACGAGAAGATCTACCCCGCAGAAGCCGTCTACGAGGAGCAGATGGCGGCGGCGGGCACCCCGCACTTCCAGCCCCAGATCATCGAGGACCTCAAGGTCGAGGCGCGCAGCCGCGGACTCTGGAACCTCTTCCAGCCGCACAAGGAGTGGGGCCCGGGCCTCACGAACTTCGAGTACGCGCACCTGGCGGAGATCATGGGCCGCTCGATCGAGTTCGCGCCGGAGACGATGAACTGCAACGCGCCGGACACCGGCAACATGGAGGTGCTCACTCTCTTCGGCACGGACGAGCACAAGGAGAAGTGGCTCAAGCCGCTGCTGGAGGGAGAAATCCGCTCCGGGTTCGCGATGACGGAGCCCGCCGTGGCCTCGTCGGACGCGACGAACATCGAGATGCTCATGAAGAAGGACGGCGACGAGTACATCCTCGACGGCCGCAAGTGGTTCACCTCGAATGCGCTGCACCCCAACTGCAAGGTCCTCATCGTCATGGGCAAGACGGACCCCAACGAGGCGCCGCACCGCCAGCAGTCGATGATGGTCGTCCCGATCGACGCCCCGGGCGTCACGGTCGAGCGCAACCTGTCCGTCTTCGGCTACAACGACCGCGAGGGGCACGCGGAGGTCTCCTTCGACCAGGTGCGCGTTCCCGCGAAGGACGTGCTCAAGGGCGAGGGCGAGGGCTTCGCGATCAGCCAGGCTCGTCTGGGCCCCGGCCGCATCCACCACTGCATGCGCTCGATCGGTGTTGCAGAGCGGGCGCTGGAGCTCATGGTCAAGCGCGCGGAGTCCCGCGTGACCTTCGGCCAGAAGATCTCCGAGCGCGCCAACATCCAGGACTGGATCGCGGAGTCCCGCATCGAGATCGACCAGGCCCGTCTGCTCACGCTCCACGCGGCGGACATGATGGACAAGCACGGCAACAAGGTCGCGAAGAACGCGATCGCCCAGATCAAGGTCGTCGCGCCTACGATGGCACTCAAGGTGCTGGATCGCGCGATCCAGGTCCACGGTGGCGGCGGCGTCACCCAGGACTTCCCGCTGGCCGGCTGGTGGGCGGGGCTGCGCACGCTGCGCCTGGCCGATGGGCCGGACGAGGTGCACAAGCGCGCCATCGCCCGCAATGAGATCAAGAAGTACCGGAAGGACACCGCACGATGACTCAGACACCCACACGCACCGCGATCGTCACCGGTGGAGCACGGGGGATCGGCGCCGCGATCGCCGAGCGCCTCGCCGCCGACGGCCTCAAGGTCGCCATCATCGATCTGCGCGAGGAGGACACGGCCGACGTCGTGGGTCGGATCCGCGCCGCCGGCGGCGAGGCCGCGGGCATCGGTGCGAACGTCGCCGACGAGGAGCAGGTGGCCGCAGCGGTCCAGCGCGTCGTCGACGAGCTGGGAGCCCCGACGGTCCTCGTGAACAACGCGGGCATCATCCGGGACAACATGCTGTTCAAGATGACGCGGGACGACTTCGACACCGTGCTGGGCGTCCACCTGACCGGCAACTTCCTCATGACGCGCGCCGTCCAGGGCCACATGGTCGAGCAGAAGTTCGGCCGCATCATCTCGCTGTCGTCCACGTCCGCGCTGGGCAACCGGGGGCAGACGAACTACTCGGCTGCGAAGGCCGGCATCCAGGGCATGACGAAGACGTACGCGATCGAGCTGGGCAAGTTCGGCGTGACCGCGAACGCGATCGCCCCCGGGTTCATCGAGACGGACATGACGAAGGCGACCGCCGAGCGGGTGGGCATCGACTTCGAGGACTTCGTCAAGGGCGCCATCGCGCAGATCCCGGTCGCGCGCTCCGGCAAGCCCGAGGACATCGCGCACACGGCCTCGTTCCTCGCCAGCGAGGGCGCCGGATTCGTCTCCGGCCAGGTCATCTACGTCGCCGGCGGACCGAAGGCGTGAGGCGGCATGGCTGAGCACGACCCCGCCCAGCCCCCGGCGGGCAGCAGCGCGGACACGGAGGCGATCGACGCCGCCGTGTCCGCGGCCGCGGCCGCCGCGCAGGGCGTGAGCGACGAGGCGCAGATCTGGGACATCCTGTTCGACCACGGCCTGGCCTGGGTCGATTTCCCCCGCGACTGCGGCGGACTCGGGGTGCCCGCGAACCTCCGCGCGTACGCGCGCCAGCAGATCAGTGCGGCGGGCCTCTCGCAGCCGGACCCCGGGCGGAACTCGATCGGGTTCGGCATGGCCGCGCCCACGATCGTGGTCCACGGGACGGACGAGCAGAAGGGCCTCCTGCGGGAGATCTTCACGCTGCGCCGCATCGTCTGCCAGCTGTTCTCCGAGCCCGGCGCGGGCTCGGACCTGGCCGCCGTCGCGACCCGCGCGGTGCGCGAGGGCGACGACTGGCGCGTGACGGGGCAGAAGGTGTGGACCTCCGGTGCGCAGAACGCGGACATCGCGATCCTCGTCGCGCGCACGGACGTGGAGGTGCCCAAGCACAAGGGCCTCACCTACTTCCTCATCGACATGAAGCAGCCGGGGATCGAGACGCGCGGACTGCGCCAGATCACCGGTGAGGCGGAGTTCAACGAGGTGTTCCTCGACGGCGCGCTCGTCCCCGACTCCCGCCGCCTGGGCGCGGAGGGCGAGGGCTGGCGCGTCGCGAACACGACGCTCAACAGCGAGCGCGTGTCGATCGGCGGCGGCATGCCGCGCGAGGGCGGCATGATCGGCGTCGTCGCAGAGGCCTGGAGGTCGTCCCCGGAGCACCGCAGCCCGGTGCTGCGCGACGAGCTCATCGGCCACTGGGTCGACGCGGAGGTCCTGCGCGTCACCGGTCAGCAGCTCAACCAGAAGCTCGCGGCCGGCCGGCCCGGTCCGGAGGGATCGGGCTCGAAGGTGACGTTCGCCCGCACCGCACAGGCCCTGTCCGACCTGGACATCCGGATGCGCGGCATCGACGGACTCCGCTACGACACGTGGGAGAACCGCAGGCCCACCGAGTACTCGATGACCGGTCGCAATCCCGTCTACCGCTACCTGCGGGCGAAGGGCAATTCGATCGAGGGCGGGACGACCGAGGTGCTCCTCAACGTCATCGCCGAACGCGTGCTGGGCCTGCCCGGCGAGCACCGCACCGACAAGGACGTTCCCTTCAAGGAGATGCCCCGATGACCGACATCGACCTCCTCCCCTCCGACACGGACGACGACCTGCGCAGCAGCGTGCGCGCGCTGCTGACGGACCGCGCCCCCGCTCAGGAGGTGGCTCGCGTCTACGACGAGCTCGACTTCGACCTCCAGGCAGTCGACGACGGGATCTTCAACGAGCTCGAGCTCGCGGGTCTCGTGATCCCGGAAGCCGACGGCGGCGACGGCGCCGGCCTGTCCGCCGCAGGCACGGTCGCGGCAGAGCTGGGACGCGGCGCCGTGCCGTCCCTGTTCCTGGCCTCGAGCGTCATCGCCTCCCGCGTCGTGTTCCGCGCCGCGGCGGCGGAGCGGCGCACGGGTGCGGACGGCCCCGCCCACAAGCTGCTGCGGCGCCTCGCCGCAGAGGAGACGACGGCCGTCCTCGCGATGGACGCGACCGCCAGCAAGTGGACCGGCTCCCTGCACGTGTCCGCGAACCCCGCGGGCCCCGCAGTGTCGGACGATCCGCTGGAGCCAGGCCGCACCGTCGAGCTCATCGGCATCGTCCACGGCGTCGCGGACGCGCACCGCGGGGACCTGCTCATCGTGCCCGCGCGCACGGTGGGCGGCGCCCTCGTCATCGCGGTCGCGAACGCGTCCGACGCGCAGATCACACCGTTCCGGTCGCTCGACGAGACGCGGCGGCTGTCCGAGGTCAAGCTCGCCGGCATCCGCGGCCGCGTCATCGCGGTGGGCGATGGCGCGCAGCGTGCCCTGGAGCGCGCGCTGCTGGACTCGCTGGCCGTCCTCGCGTGCGAGCAGTCCGGGATCGTCGACTCCGCGTTCGACACGGCGCTCGCGTACGTGAAGGAGCGCCGCCAGTTCGGCCGCACGATCGGGTCGTTCCAGGCGATCAAGCACCGCCTGGCGGAGGCCTGGATCGTGGGCAACCAGCTGCGCGCCGCGGCGCTGTCGGCCGTCCGCTCCGTCGACGCGGCGGATGCGGGGACGCTCAGCCGGACCGACGCGGCGATCGCCGTGCGGACCGCCAGCGCGTATGCGAAGGCTCACACCTCCCGTATCGTGGAGGAGGCACTGCAGTTCCACGGGGGGAACGGCATGACCTGGGAATTCCCGATCCACCTGCTGCTCAAGCGGGCGAAGCTCGACGAGGTCATGATCGGCGGTGCCGACGCCCAGCGCGACGAGCTGGGCCGACTGGTCCGCCTCTGACACCCCCACCCCACTCGCACCAGCCACTCGAAGGAGAACCATGACACAGGCAGTCATCGTGTCCACGGCCCGCACGCCCATCGGCAAGGCGTACCGCGGCGCATTCAACAACACGCAGTCGCAGGAGCTCGCCGGCCACGCGATCCGCCACGCCGTCGAGCGCTCCGGCGTCGACCCGGCGGAGATCGAGGACGTCGTCCTGGGCGCCGCGGTGCAGCAGGGCGCGCAGGGCGGCAACGTCGCCCGCCAGGCCGCGATGCGCGCGGGCCTGCCCACCTCCGTCGCCGGCATGTCGGTCGACCGCCAGTGCGCCTCCGGCCTCATGGCGATCGCGACGGCCGCGAAGCAGATCGTCCACGACGGCATGCGCGTCGCCGTGGGCGGCGGCGTCGAGTCGATCTCGCTCGTCCAGAACGACAAGGCCAACAACTTCCGGGCGAAGGATCCGTGGCTCGTCGAGCACCTGCCCGAGCTGTACCTGCCGATGCTCCACACCGCCGAGGTCGTGGCCGAGCGCTACGGCGTCTCCCGCGAGGCGCAGGACGAGTACGCGCTGAGCTCCCAGCAGCGGACCGCCGCCGCGCAGGAGGCCGGCCGCTTCGATCAGGAGATCGTGCCGCTCACGTCGACGAAGATCGTCGTCGACAAGGAGACCGGTGAGTCCAGCGAGGTCGAGGTCACCCTCGAGAAGGACGAGGGCAACCGTCCCTCCACGACGCTCGAGAGCCTGCAGGGACTCAACCCGGTTCTCGATCCCGGCGTCGCCTCGAAGGTCCCGACGATCACGGCGGGCAACGCCTCGCAGCTCTCCGACGGTGCCTCGGCCTCGGTCCTCATGAGCGCGGAGGAGGCGGAGAAGCGGGGACTGCAGCCGCTGGGCATCTACAAGGGCATCGCCGTCGCCGGCAACGCGCCCGAGGAGATGGGCATCGGCCCGATCTACGCGATCCCGCGCCTGCTGGAGCGCCACGGCCTCACGATCGACGACATCGGACTCTGGGAGCTCAACGAGGCGTTCGCGGTGCAGGCGCTGTACTGCCGCGATCACCTGGGCATCGATCCGGAGGTCTACAACGTCGACGGCGGCGGCATCTCCGTGGGCCACCCCTACGGCATGACCGGCGCCCGCCTCGTGGGCCACGCGCTCATCGAGGGCAAGCGCCGCGGTGCCAAGCACGTCGTCGTGACGATGTGCGTGGGCGGCGGCATGGGTGCGGCCGGCCTCTTCGAAGTAGTCTGAGACACATCACACCGACACGGTGCCGGGGTCGCGTCGCGGCCCCGGCACCGCCCGTCAGATGAGGGAGGACCCCGGGTCCTCCACCGGTGCGGCGACGAGGCCGCACGGAGCACACGAGGGGCATCAGAGACGATGCCCGGAACGGAGCGCACGATGAGCTGGTTCGACGATCGTCCCTGGCTGAAGACACTCGATCTGCCCGCGGAGGAGGCCGTTCCCCTCGAAGCCTCCACCCCGCTGCGCGATCTGGCCGCGACCGTGGCGGCCTCGCCGGACGTGGCAGCCTGGAATCACTACGGAGCCTCGGCCACCTATGCGGAGTTCGACCGCCAGTCCACAGCCTTCGCCGCCTATCTCGTGGAGTCCGGGATCCAGCCCGGTGATGCGGTGGGCGTGTACGCGCAGAACTCCCCGCACTTCCTCATCGCCACGTACGGCATCTGGAAGGCCGGCGCGGTCATCGTCCCCCTCAACCCCATGTACCAGGACGAGCTCACGCACGTCTTCACGGATGCGAACGTCAAGGCGGTCATCGTCCAGCACGCCCTCTTCCTCATGCGGGTGAAGGACTACGTCGCAGACATCCCGCTGGTCGTGCAGATCGGTGACCTCGACTGGGCGGAGAACGGGCCCGAGGCCGTGTTCGGCCCGTACCGCGACCTGCCGGAGATCCCCCTGCCGGACCTCAAGACGCTCGTCGAGGAGCGCCTCGACACGGACTTCGTCCCGCTCGACATGCAGCCGGAGGATCCGGCCCTCATCGGCTACACGTCCGGCACCTCCGGCCGGGCCAAGGGTGCCGTGCACGCGCACGCGAACATCTCGTCGAACTCCCGGATGGCGGCCCGGAACGCGGGCCTGCCCCCGGGCTCCGGCATCGTGTCGCTGGCGCCGCTGTTCCACATCACCGGTTTCATCTGCCAGATGATCGCGAGCGTGGCCAACGGCGGCACCCTGGTGCTCAATCACCGCTTCGACCCCACGTCGTTCCTCGAGCTGCTCAAGCGCGAGCGCCCCGCGTTCATGGCGGGACCCGCGACGGTCTACACCGCGATGATGGCGAGCCCGGCCTTCGACGCCGACGCGTTCAGCTCCTTCCACTCGATCATGTCCGGCGGCGCGCCGCTGCCGGAGGGCCTCGTCAAGCGCTTCGAGGAGAAGACCGGGCACTACGTGGGACAGGGGTACGGGCTCACCGAGACCGCGGCGCAGGCGGTGACGGTGCCCCGCGGCATGCGGGCCCCGGTCGATCCGGAGTCCGGCAACCTGTCGACGGGACTGCCGCAGCGCGATGCGATGGTCCGGATCCTCGACGACGCCGGGAACCCGCTGGGCCCGCGCGAGGTGGGCGAGGTCGCGATCGCCGGACCCATGGTCGCCCAGCAGTACCTCAACAACCAGAAGGCGACGGAGGAGGCGCTGCCCGGCGGCGAGCTGCGCACCGGCGACGTGGGCTTCATGGACGAGGACGGCTGGCTCTTCATCGTCGACCGCAAGAAGGACATGATCAACGCGTCCGGCTTCAAGGTGTGGCCGCGCGAGGTCGAGGACGTCCTCTACACGCACCCGGCCGTCCGCGAGGGCGCCGTCGTGGGTGTGCCGGACGAGTACCGCGGCGAGACGGTCGTGGCACAGGTGAGCCTCCAGCCGGGTGCGGAGGCGAGCCCGCAGGACATCATCGACCACTGCAAGCAGCACCTGGCCAGCTACAAGGCGCCGGTCGAGGTGACGATCGTCGATGAGCTGCCGAAGACCAGCTCCGGCAAGATCCTGCGCCGCACGGTCCGCGACGAGGCGGCGAGGACCCGCGCCGCAGGCTGAGCCGCACGCACGGGGCGCGGGGGCCGTCCGGGGGAGTGACCTCCGGGCGGCCCCGCGGTCGTCATAGGATGTCCGCGATGAGAACCGTCGACCGTGAGATCCTGCGCCTGGCCGTGCCGGCACTGGGCGCCCTCATCGCAGAGCCGCTGTTCCTGCTGGCGGACACCGCGATGGTCGGTCACCTGGGACCGCAGTCGCTGGGCGGGCTGGCGATCGCGACGACGATCCTCCAGACGGTCCTGGGCCTCATGATCTTCCTCGCCTATGCGACGACGCCGCGGGTGGCGAAGCGCATGGGCGCGGGTGACATCCGGGGGGCGGTGAGTGCCGGCTTCGACGGCATGTGGCTCTCGCTCGTCGTGTCCGCCGTGCTGCTGGTCGGAGGGCTGCCGCTGCTGGGTCCCGCGGTCCGCGCCTTCGGCCCCACCGCCGAGGTCGAGGCCGCCGCGGTCTCCTACCTCACCATCTCCTGGTGGGGCCTGCCCGCGATGCTGCTCGTCATCGCCGCGACCGGGCTCATGCGCGGGCTGCAGGACACGCGCACGCCCCTGTGGGTCGCTGGAGGCGGCTTCGGGGCGAACATCGTCCTCAACGCCGTCTTCATCTACGGACTGGGGTGGGGGATCGCGGGCTCAGCACTGGGCACCGTCCTCGCCCAGGCGGGCATGGCAGCGGTCCTGGTTATCATCGCCTTCCGCGCGGCGCGCCGCTACGGTGCGAGCCTGCGCCCGCACTGGACGGGGGTGTGGGCGTCGGCGGCAACCTCCGGCTGGCTCCTGGTGCGCAGTGCCGCGCTGCGGGCCGCCCTCATCCTCCTCATCCTCGAGGCGACGGCGCTGGGGACGACCCAGCTGGCCGCGGTGCAGGTCGCCCAGACCCTCTTCTTCGCGCTCGCACTGGCATTGGACGCCCTGGCGATCGCGGGGCAGGCGCTCATCGCGCTGCGCCTGGGGGCCCGGGATGTGCCGGGGGTCCGGAGCATCACCGGTCGCCTCATGCGCTGGGGTCTGGGCTTCGGCTGCGTGTGCGCCGTGCTCATCGCGGCGGGATCCCCCTGGATCCCCCGCGCCTTCACGGGGGACCCGGAGGTCGCGGGTCTGCTCACCTCCCTGCTGCTGGTCTTCGCCGCGAGCCTGCCGCTGGCCGGCGTCGTGTTCGTGCTGGACGGGGTGCTCATGGGGGCTGAGGACGCCCGCTACCTGGCCCTGGCCCAGGTCGTGTCCCTCGCCGTGTACGCCGCACTCCTGTGGCCTGCGATGCAGCTGTGGCCCCACGCGCTCACCGCGTGGGCGGCCTTCGCCCTGGGCTTCCTGGGCGCTCGCGGTGTGACGCTCCTGCTGCGCGCACGCGGGCAGGGCTGGATCGAGCGCGCGCTGACCCTCGGCATCCGGTGACACCCGCTCCGGTGCTGGTCCCGGGCGGTGTCATCGGACAGAATGTGCGCATGAGACTCGTGCCCGTTCCCGATGACGCGACGGCGGAGGAGACGCTCCGCCCCTTCCTCGCGCAGTCCGTCAACTGGTCCATCGACTCCCCGCCCCTGTCGGACGAGCAGATCGCCGCGGACGAGGTGCTGGGCGGCTACCTGGCCGGGTGGGGGCGCGAGGGCGACACGGGCGTTGTCATCCTCGACGACGAGGACCGTGCCGTGGGCGGGGCCTGGGTGCGACTGCCGCAGGACGACTGGCGCGGCGAGGGCTGGGCGGGGGACCAGATCCCCGAGCTGCGGATCGCGGTCGATCCGGACGAGCAGGGCAAGGGATACGGCACGCACCTGCTGCGCGCGATCCTCGATCTGCTCCGCCTGTCCGGACGCGGGTCGGTGAGCCTCGCGGTCCACCAGCTCAACGGCGCCGGGGAGTTCTTCGCGCAGAACGGCTTCGTCATCGCCGGACGCCATGGCGATGCGGACGTCCTGCTGCGCAGCATCTGAGCGGCGGACCACACCGCGACACCGTCCGTCGGCAGCGCGGCGCCGTCCGTCTCAGCCGTCTGTCGTCAGGCCCTCGCAGCGCGCGGGGGCAGAGCGGGAAGCGGCTCCTCGAACAGCCACGGGCCCAGCACCGTGCGCGCCTCGATCGTCGTCATCTCGTCGACAAGATCGAGGAATGCCTCCGTGTCGCCGTGGCCGTGCTTGTTCCGCCAGCACCACTCGCGGCAGAGGCTGCGGAAGGTCGCATCGCCCACGCTGCGGCGCAGCGCCTCGAGGGTGAGAGCGCCGCGCTTGTACAGCCGGTCGTCGAACATGTCCGGACCGCCCGGGTCGGCGAGGAGGAGGTCCTGGGGGAGCCCCTGGAGCCCGGCGTGAGCCTCCTCTGCCCGGTCCGCGGCCGAGTCCGAGCCCTTGAGCTCCGACCACAGCCATTCCGCGTAGCACGCGAAGCCCTCGTTGAGCCACAGGTCCTTCCAGCGGCGGATCGAGACGGAATTCCCGAACCACTGGTGGGCCAGCTCGTGCGCGACCAGCCGCTCGGACTCCCACGTGGGGAGGAGGTGGTTGACGCCCAGGATGGAGAACGGCTGCGACTCCAGCGGGATCTCCAGGGCCTCGGCCGTCACGACGACGCCGTACGCGTCGAAGGGGTAGGGGCCGAACCAGTCCTGGAAGCCGTCGAGCATCGCGTGCTGCTTCTTCAGCGCCAGCGCGGCGGGCCTCCAGCCCAGGCGGGGCGCGGCCAGCCACTGGGGCACGTCCCCGTCGCCGGGCAGGTCCTCGAGCTTGAAGCGGCCGATCTGCACGCTCGCCACATAGGGGGCCAGGGGAGCGTCGGAGACCCACTCCCAGCGGGTCCCGCGGGAGGCGCGCGAGGTGGAGACGAGTCGCCCGTTGGCAATCGCGGTGTAGTCCGCGTCGACGAGGATGCTGATGCGGTAGGTCGCCTTGTGCGCGGGATGGTCGTTGACGGGGTACCAGGTGGCGGACCCGTTGGGCTGCCCGGCGACCAGGGAGCCGTCGTCCAGCTCCTCCCAGCCCACATCGCCCCATTCGCCCATCCGGGGCTCGGGGGTGCCGGAGTACCGGACCTCCACCGTGAGGCGGTCCCCGGCGGACTGCGCCTGGGGGAGGGTGACGAGGAGACGGCCGGAGCGCTGCCGGTGGCGGGCGCGCTCACCGTCGACCCTGACCCGGTCCGCGCCCAGTCCCACGAGGTCGAGGGTGAGCGTGCGGACGTCTGCGAGGACGCGGACGGTCAGCGTGGCGGTGCCGGCCAGCCGGTTGGGGCCCAGTCGGTAGTCGAGGTCCAGGTCGTAGTGCTCGACGGTGAAGTCGGCGCTGCCCGACTCAGGCGTGTAGGGGTCGAACACGGTCATCGGCGTGCGGTCTCCTCGGGAAGTGCGGGTGCATCGATCCAGGGTACGACCGGATTGCCCATGAAGTACGCGTGGGCCGGGACGGACTCGCCGCGCATGACGAGGCTGGCCGGTCCCACGGTCGCCGCCTCGCCCAGGTGTGCCGCCGGCAGGATGACGCTGTTGGGGCCCAGGGTGGCCCCGGCGTCGAGCGTGACGGCATCGAGGCTCATGACGCGATCGTGGAAGAGATGGGTCTGGACGACGCAGCCGCGGTTGACCGTCGCGTTGTCGTCCAGCCGCACCAGGTCGGCCTCGGGCAGCCAGTAGGTCTCGCACCACACGCCGTGGCCGATCCGGGATCCCAGCGCGCGCAGGTACCAGACGAGGGCGGGGGTGCCCACCGCCGTGCGCGCGAACCACGGCGCGGCGACCAGCTCGACGAACGTGTCCGCCAGCTCGCTGCGCCAGATGAACGAGGACCACAGCGGGTGCTCTCCCTCGGTGACACGGCCGATGCAGATCCACTTCGCCGCCACCGCGATGCCGGCTGCGACCGCTCCCGCGACCATCATGACGGCCCCGGAGACGGCGAGCATCCCCAGCGCTCCCAGCAGCGGCGTGGAGACGGAGGCGAAGACGGTGTGGAGACCCACGAGGGTTCCGACGACCGCGGTGACGACGAGCGCACCGGCCACGACGGACAGCAGCCGCAGCGTCTCCCAGAAGCCGCGCAGCCGGCGCAGCCGGGTGCTGGGCCGGTACGTGAGCTCCGCATCGGCCTCGACCTCCGACCGGCGCAGCTCGACCGGCGGCGAGCCGATCCAGCTGGTGCCCTTCTTCGCCTTGCCGGGAGCGGCGGAGAGCACCGCGACGAGTGCGTTCTTCGGCACGCGGCGGCCCGCGGCTGCCATCCCGGAGTTGCCCAGGAAGGCGCGCTTGCCCACCTTCGCCCGGCCGATCCGCATCCAGCCGCTGCGCAGCTCGTAGCTGGCGACCATCGTGTCGTCGGCCAGGAAGGCGCCGTCCGCGATGGTCGTCATCGAGGGGACGAGCAGGACCGTCGAGACCTCGACGTCCCGGCCCACCTTCGCGCCCAGCAGCCGCAGCCAGACGGGGGTGAGCATGCCGGCGTACAGCGGGAACAGGAGGTCGCGGGCCATGTCCATGATCCGCTCCGTCGCCCACACCCGGTAGCCCGCGAATGAGCGGACGGGGACGGTGCCCTCGCGCAGCCCGATCGCCAGCGTGCGGACGGAGATGACGATGAGCCCTGCCGTCGTCGCGAACCACGTGAGTCCCAGGACGGGCGACCACGCGAGCAGGGTCGGGAGGCTCACGATCGCCTGCGGGCCGGACACGGCGACCAGCAGCGCGAGGCCGGGCACCGCGGCGACCAGCGGGATCGCGGCGTGCAGCATCGAGCCCCCCGCATACAGGAGGAAAGGAGTGCGCCTGCGGCGGGCGGGCGGATCGGGGACGACGTTCCCGGCACGGCGGACGCGGGAGGCGGGGGAGCCGGAGTAGACCTGGCCCTTGCGCACCCGCCCGTGCACGGCGGAGCCCGGCTCGACGACGGACCGGGCACCCACGTGCGCGCCGGGCAGCAGCGTCGAGCGAGCGCCCACGACCGCGTACGAGCCCACGCGGATGGGACCGATGTGGATGAGATCGCCGTCGACCCACCAGCCCTTGAGGTCGACCTCGGGCTCGATGGCGGCGCCGGCCTCGAGGGTCAGCATGCCGGTGACCGGCGGGATCGAGTGGAGGTCGACATCGCGGCCCACCGAGTTGCCCAGCAGGCGGGCGTACCAGCTCACCCACGGAGCGGAGGCGACGGAGACGGCCGCGGCGAGGTCCGCGATGTGCTCCGCGAGCCACAGCCGCAGGTGGACGGATCCCGATCGCGGGTACGTGCCCGGGCGCACTCCGGCCAGCAGGAGCCGTGCGGCACCGGCGGAGATGAGCATGCGTCCCCATGGGGTCACGAAGACGGCCACCAGGGCGAGGATGAGCCACCAGCTGACCGTGGGCACATCCGCACCCGCGGCACCGGCCACGTTGACGAGGACGAGGGCGAGGACGACCCAGCGCATCGCCGCGAGCACGTGGACGGGGATGCCCAGCAGGGTCTGCAGGGTCTGCATCGAGTAGCGGGTGCGCGTGATGGTGCGGCGCGGTCGGGCGGGTGCCGCCTCGTCCGCGTCCACCGCGAGGGCGACGAGCGCACCGAAGCGGGGTGCGGCGTACACGTCGCCCACCGTGACGGACGGGTGCTGCGCGCGCAGGCGGGAGACGAGCTGCGCGGCCGCGAGCGATCCGCCGCCGGAGTCGAAGAAGTCCGAGTCCATGGTGGGGCGGGTGCCCAGGACCGCCTGCCACTGCTCCGCGCACCACTGGGCGTGGGCGGGCAGGTCGTCGGGTCCGGTCTCGGCGGTCTCCTGGCCGGGCAGCGGCCACGGCAGGGCCGCACGGTCGACCTTGCCCGAGGTCTTGGTCGGCAGATCGTCGACGAGGACGAGGCGGGGGACCAGGGCAGGTGGGAGGGACTCCCTCAGGGCCTCGGTCCAGGCGTCGCGCCGGTCGTCGCCCGCGGCCTCGGGTGCGAGGTAGCCGATGAGCAGCTGCATGCCGCCTGCAGTCTCCTTGACTGCGGCCGCGCCGCCGGCCACGCCGGGCAGCGCCTGGAGCGCGGCGTCGACCTCGCCCAGCTCGATGCGGCGCCCGCCCAGCTTGACCTGCTCGTCCGCGCGCCCCACGAAGACGAGGCCGTCGGGGTCCATGACGACGAGGTCGCCGGAGCGGTAGGCACGCTCCCACCCCAGGGTGGGCATCGGCGCGTACTTCTCGGCATCCTTCTCCGGGTCGAGGTAGCGGGCCAGGCCCACGCCCCCGATGATGAGCTCGCCGGTCTGCCCGTCCTCGACGGGGACACCGGTGGCCGGGTCGACGACGGCCATGTCCCAGCCGTCCAGCGGCAGCCCGATCCGCACGGGATCAGTGCCGTCCAGGGGCGCGGCGCACGTGACGACGGTGGCCTCGGTGGGCCCGTACGTGTTCCACACCTCGCGATCGTCGTCCAGGAGGCGGGCGGCCAGCTCCGGCGGGCACGCCTCGCCGCCGAAGATGAGGAGGCGGACGTTCTCCAGCGTCTCCGCCGGCCACAGCGATGCGAGCGTGGGCACGGTGGAGACGACAGTGATGGCGCGGCCGGCCAGCCACGGTCCCAGATCCATGCCGGACTTCACGAGTGAGCGGGGAGCGGGGACGAGGCACGCTCCGGACCGCCAGGCCAGCCACATCTCCTCGCAGCTGGCGTCGAACGCGACGGACA
>DWZY01000092.1 GCA_019117325.1 Candidatus Brevibacterium intestinigallinarum | reverse complement strand
ACTCCTCGCCCAGGCCGGCCGCGGTGAAGCGATCTGCGGAGACGAACACGGCGACGACCACGATGATGACGACCAGCAGCGGCTCGAACTTCCCCTGGATGATCCCGGTGAAGGAGCCCGCGAACCAGATGCCCAGGCTCTGGAGCATGTCCGTCTGCAGCGCGATGAATGTGGAGATCGCACCCACGACCGCACCCAGCATGATGCCGACGATCGGGACGATGACGGACGAGCGCAGGGTGACGCGCTGGAGGAACGCGAAGAAGATCGAGGTGCCGATGAAGGCGGTGATGACCGCGACGATCATCTTGACGACCAGCGGTGCGCCGGGGGCCACGATCATGACGAGGAGCAGGCCCAGGCCCGCCCACTCGGTCGTGCCCGTCGTCGTGGGCTCGACGAACCGGTTCTGCGTGATCATCTGCATGACGAGGCCGCACATAGCCATGACGGCGCCGGCTAGGACGAGCGCTATCGTGCGGGGGATGCGCGTGATGAGGAACATCTGCGCGCCGTCCTCGGCGCCGAAGATGTCGTACTGGCCCACGAACAGGCTGGCCGCCACCAGTCCGCCCACGACGACGAGGCCCACGATCATGGGCCACGTGAAGAGGCGGCTGCTGCGCGGAGCCCGTTCAGCGGGCCCGGTCCCGGACGCGATGTCCGGGACCGGGCCCGCTGCGGCGCTCTGCGGAGCGGGGGCCGAGGTCAGTTCGCCTGCTCCATGGAATCGGCGATCGAGTTGTAGAACTCGGTGTACGTCACGAGGCCCTCATCCAGGTAGGTGAACTCGGGCATGTAGACGATGTTGCCCTCGGCGACGGCGGTGACGTTCTGCAGCGCGGGGGAGTCCGCGATGAGCTCGTCGGCCGGGGTGAACTCCTCGCCGGAGTTCGCGTTGACGCCCGCGTCGCGGTCCATGACGAGGATCCAGTCCGGGTTCGAGTCCGCGATCGCTTCGACGGAGACGTCGTCGCCCTGGTGGTCCTCGGACGCGTCCTCGACCTCGAGGGACGGCGTCAGCTCCAGGTCATCGAAGACCGGGCCCAGCGTGCGGCCCACGGTCGGGGCGGCGTAGTTGATGTCGCCACCGGAGGTGATGAGGCCCATGACGGAGTCCTCGGAGTCGTACGCCGCTGCGACGCGCTCCTTGGCAGCCTCGTAGTCGTCGACCAGCGCCTGTGCCTCGTCCTCCTTCTCGAAGACCTTGCCCAGTTCCGTCACCTGGCGCTTGAGCTCATCGCCGAAGGGCTGGTCCTCGCGCACGTCCAGGTCGATCATCGCGGCCTCGGGAGCCAGGGAGGCGATGTCCTCCTTGTAGTCCGCGTAGCGCTGGCCGATGATGACGACGTCCGGGTCCGCCTCGACGATCGTCTCGAGGTTGGGCTCGCGGTGGTTGCCCGTGTCAAGGATCTGGTCGTTGTCCTTGTAGGAGAGGTCCGCGCGCATGAGCGAGACGGCACCCGTGGACAGCTCGACGCCCCAGTCGTCCAGGAGCTTGAACGTGCGGTTGTCGAACGCGGCGACGCTCTGCGGCGGAACTGCCACCTCGACGGCGCCGTCGTTCGTCTCCACCGAGACGGTGGTGCCGCTGGCGGCCTCCTCCGAGCTCGAGTCGTCGCTGCCGCCGGAACCGCAGGCGGTGAGGCCCAGGGCGAGGACAGCGGACGAGGCGAGGAGAACGCTGAAGCGGTTCCGTCTCTGCATGGTGATGCTCCTTGATCTGTCTGAGGATGCCGCCGCGGTGCGCGCCTGTGCGACGGGCGGGTGCGGTCGGGTGAGGCTCCGCTTGTAAGTGAGCTGAGCCTTGCCTCCCAGTGTGCAGAGTGAATCGTATTAGGTAAAGCTGGGCTGCTCTAAATGAGATCGACCCCACACGACAGCACATGGCTCTGACGCGACACCGCGGCGGACGGGGCGCGGCACATCCGCTGCGGTCTGTGGTTCGATGAGAGACATGCTCTCCGCCGGTCCCGCCTCCGCCCGCACCCGTCTCTTCGCCAACGGCCGCGTCCACGCGATGACTGCCCGAGGCCCCGCCCAGCAGGCCGTGCTCACCCGCGACGGCCGCGTCGTCGCGACCGGAGACGTGCGGGATCTGCGCGAGCTCGCCGGCACCGGACCGCTGGACGAGGTCGACCTCGAGGGCCGCACCGTCCTTCCCGGGTTCATCGACGCCCACCTGCACGCGATCTCGACCGCGAACACCATCGCCGAGGTCGACCTGCGGCAGGTGCGCAGCCTCCGCGCCGCTGTCGACACCGTCGCCGCGCACGCGGCCTCGCTGGGCCCGGGCGAGTGGGTCACCGGCGGCCGCTGGGACTCGAACACGTGGGACATGGGCCGCGGCGATTCCTACCAGCCGGACCGAGCCGCCCTGGACGCCGCCGTGCCCGACCGTCCGGTCGCGCTGTGGTCCGTCGACTACCACACGCTCTGGCTCAACGGCGCCGCACTCGAAGCCGTCGGCATCGACGACCGCACACCCAACCCGGTGGGCGGCGAGATCGTCCGCGACGGGGCCGGCCGGGCGACCGGCATCCTGCGCGAGGACGCCGCGACGATCGCGGAGCGGCGCATGCCGGCGCTGTCGCTGGACCAGCGGGCGCAGAACCTCCTGACGGCGCAGCGTCGGTGGCTCGCGGAGGGCCTCACAGGCGTCCACGACATCGACGGCGCGCCCTCGCAGGAGACGTGGGACGCGCTGCGGGCCGACGACGGCCTGCTCCTGCGGGTCGTCAAGTACCTGCGGCTCGACGAGCTCGACTGGGCCCGCTCCGTGGGCTGGCGCACCGGCGACCAGCTGGGCCGGACGCGGACGGCGGGCACCGCCGAGGCCGAGGTCGCCCTGCCGTGGGACTCACCGGAGGCGGACGACTGGTTCGTCCGCGGCGGACTCAAACTGTTCTCCGACGGTGCGCTGGGCTCGCAGACCTCCTTCATGACGGACCCGTTCCCGGCCCGCCCCGGCGAGGACCACCTGCCCAACTACGGCCTGCCCATCGCGGGCGAGGACCTGCTGGTCGAGCAGATGGAGGAGGCGCTGAGTGCGGGCATCGCCCTGGCCGTCCACGCGATCGGCGACCGGGCCAACCATCACGTGCTCAGCGCCTTCGCGCGCACCCGCGACAGCGCGCGGGCGGCGGAGAGGACCTTCGCCCGGCCGCTGCGGCACCGCATCGAGCACGCGCAGTTCGTCCGCCCGGAGGAGGTGGAGCTCTTCGCCTCCCTGGGCATCGTCGCCTCGATGCAGCCGCGGCACTGCATCTCCGACCTGCACCTGCTCGAGTCCCTGCGCCCGGATCCCCGGCTGGCGGCCTACGCATGGAGGGACCTCGCCGCGGCGGGCGCAGCCGTGGCGTTCGGCTCGGACGGTCCCGTCGAGCCCACGGACCCGTTCGCCGGGATCTACGCGGCGATGACCCGGGCGCACATGGACGGCGACCCGGCCAGCACCTTCCAGCCCGAGCGCAGGATCCCGGCCTGGGATGCGATCGCGGCCCACACCTCGGGAGCGGCCTACGCGGCCGGGCTGGAGGGCCGCGTGGGCACCCTGGCGCCGGGCATGGCGGCAGACCTCATCGCGGTCGACGTCGACCCGTTCGCGGCCGACGGCGGCAGCGGCCTGACGGGGGAGTACGACGGCGAGGCGGCGCTGTTCGAGCACGCGACCGCCGTCCGCGACGCGACCGTCCACCTCACCGCGGTCGCCGGCGAGGTCGCCTTCGCCCGTCCCTGAGCGGGGCCCGGCCGGGCCACCATGGCCTCACGGATCGGGCCCTCAGCGCTCGCCCTGCCCTCAGCCCTCGCCGCGTGCGAAGCCGCGCAGCTGCACGCCGGCGTCCTCGAGGGCGCGGCGGATCGCGGCGGCCATCGCGACGGATCCGGGGGTGTCGCTGTGGACGCAGATGCTCGCGGCCTCCAGTGGCACGACTGTTCCGTCGACCGCGGTGACGGTCCCCTCGCGCACGAAGCGCAGCATGGCCTCGACGATCTGCGCCTCGTCGTGCAGGACGGCGCCGGGCTCCGTGCGGGGGACCAGCGTCCCGTCCGCCCGGTAGCCGCGGTCCGCGAACGCCTCGAGGACGACGGTGAGCCCGGCCTCGCGCGCCAGCTCCGCCGCGCGCGACCCCGGCAGCAGGAGGAGGGTGAGGCGCGGGTCGAAGCGGGCGGCCGCGTCGACCACGGCGCGCGCCTGGGTCTCATCGTGCTGGATCGCGTGCGCCAGCGCCCCGTGCGGCTTCACGTACCGGACCTCGGTGCCCTCCGCGCGGGCGATCCCCGCGAGCGCGCCCAGTTGATAGAGGGTCTCGGATGCGAGGTCCTCGTAGTCATAAGCGATGAATCGCCGGCCGAATCCGGCCAGGTCTCGGTATCCCACGTGGGCGCCCACTGTCACGCCCTTCGCCGCGGCCAGCGCGACGGTCCGGCGCATCGTCCGCGCGTCCCCGCCGTGGAAGCCGCAGGCGATGTTGATGCTGGTGATCGAGTCGAGGATCCCCGCGTCGTCGCCCATGGTCCAGGAGCCGAACGACTCGGCCGCGTCGCTGTTGAGGTCGATGGCGTGCATGCGCCCATGGTGGCACGCGGGCCGGACACACGGCGATGGCCCGGCCTGCCGGCGACGACCCGCCCCGGTAGCGTCCCGCGGTCGGGTCGCCTATCCTGTCTGTGACCGCCGCTACGACACTGCGTGGGAGAGCCGCTTTCGCGGCGCCGAAGGTGCAATCCCTCCCCGGGAATCTCTCAGGCCCAGTACCGCGCATCGTGCAGGCGACTCTGGAGCGGACCGCTCCCACCGGACGGTGGGGACGGCGCTGCAACAGAGCGGGGAGGACGAACAGATTCGTGTCCGTCCCCCGTGGATGGACGCATCCACGGAGGAGACGCATGACCGCTGGTGCCCAGACTTCAGCCCCGGACGCAGCCGCCGCGCTGGCTCACGTGACCGCGACTGCCGGTGACGCCGCCCGCCCATTCGCGGACCGCCACATCGGCCCCCGCGCGCAGCAGACGCAGGAGATGCTCGCGGAGCTGGGCTTCGACTCCCTGGAGGCGCTCGCCGCCGCAGCGGTGCCGTCGACCATCGCGCAGGCGACCCCGCTGTCGTTCCCCGCGCTGGGCGAGAAGGAGACGCAGGACCGCCTGCGCGAGCTGGCATCGCAGAACACGATGCGCGTCCAGATGATCGGTCAGGGCTACTACGACACGGTCACGCCGGCGGCCATCCGCCGCAACGTGGTGGAGAACCCGGCCTGGTACACGGCCTACACCCCGTACCAGCCGGAGATCAGCCAGGGCCGCCTCGAGGCCCTCCTCAACTTCCAGACCGCGGTGCAGGACCTCACGGGCCTCGACATCGCGAACGCGTCCCTGCTGGACGAGGCGACCGCCGTCGCCGAGGCCGTCCTCCTCATGCGCCGCGCCTCCAAGAAGGGCACGACGGTCGTCCTCGATTCCGAGCTGCACCCGCAGTCGATCGCGATCGTCCGCGTCCGGGCCCGCGCGATGGACTTCTCCGTCCGCGTCGAGGACCTGTCCCAGGGCCTCGTGGGCGAGGACGTCTTCGGCATCGTCGTCGCCCAGCCGGGCACCACCGGTGCGATCCGCTCGTTCGATGCCGCGATCGCCGGGGCGAAGGAGCGCGGCGCGCTCGTCACCTTCGCCGCCGACCTCCTGGCGCTCACGCTGCTGAAGGACCCCGCCTCCCAGGGCGCGGACATCGCGGTGGGCTCCGCCCAGCGCTTCGGCGTCCCTCTCTTCTTCGGCGGCCCCCACGCCGCCTTCATGGCCGTGAAGTCCGGCCTGCAGCGCCAGCTGCCGGGCCGCCTCGTGGGCGTCAGCCACGACGCGGACGGCAAGCCCGGCTACCGCCTGGCCCTCCAGACCCGCGAGCAGCACATCCGCCGCCAGAAGGCGACGAGCAACATCTGCACCGCACAGGCGCTCCTGGCCGTCGTGGCCAGCTTCTACGCCGTCTACCACGGCCCGGTGGGCCTCACCCGGATCGCCTCGCGCATCCACCGCCTGGCGACCGACTTCGCCGAGGCCGCCGTCACCGCCGCGGGCACGTCGCTGGCCGCGGGCGAGGACGCGCAGTTCTTCGACACCGTCGCCCTCACCGTCCCGGATGCGGACGCGGCCGTCACCGCCGCCGAGCAGGCCGGGGTCAACATCCGCCGGATCGACCAGACGACGATCGCTGTGAGCTTCGGCGAGCCCCACACCGTCGCGGACGCGAACGCGGTCCTCACGGCGCTGGGCGCGACCCGCACCCTCGACGCGGACGCGTTCGAGGCCGCCGGGCAGGGCGCCTTCGGCGACGCCGCGGTCGCCGCACCCGCGTGGAGCGAGGAGCTGCACCGCACGACGGAGTTCCTCACGCACCCGATCTTCCGCTCGATCGGCTCGGAGACCCAGCTCATGCGCTACATGCGCACGCTGGCCGACCGTGACCTGGCGCTGGATCGCACGATGATCCCGCTGGGCTCGTGCACCATGAAGCTCAACTCGGCTGTCGAGATGGAGGCCATCACCTGGCCGGAGTTCGCCTCGATCCACCCGTTCGTCCCCGCGGAGCAGTCCGCCGGCTGGCGCGCGCTGATCCAGGACCTCGAGGACCTGCTGGTCCAGGTCACCGGCTACG
>DWZY01000091.1 GCA_019117325.1 Candidatus Brevibacterium intestinigallinarum | reverse complement strand
CACCCGTAGGACTTCTTGCCCACCAGGCGGTAGCCCGACCAGTCAGGCGCTGCACTGACCGTGGACGTCACGTGCATGCCGGCGGTGGGTGCCGCGTCGGAGATGTCCGCAGGGCGGATGTGCCCCGGACGGTTGGGCTTGGGGGTCAGGAGCCAGAGGATGCCGCCGTCGGCGAGTGTCGTCTGCGCGTCGACGATCGCATCGGTGAGGTCCGGGTCGTCGCTGCGCCACCACATGACGATCGCGTCGAAGACGTCGTCGACGTCCTCGTCCGCGAGCTCCTCCTCCAGAGCGGCTTCGAGCGCTTCTCTCAGTCCCAGATCGACATCGTCGTCGTAGCCGATCTCCTGAACGTACTGTCCCCGCTTGACGTTGAGTGGGGTCGGGGTGGAGTTGTGATGTTCCCTCTCTGAGGCAGAAGTGCTCATGCGACCATTCTCCACATCCCAGTCCGAGGGGCAAACACGAGGACCGCGCGGCATCCGCGCAGGGAGGCGAACGACACAGTCTTCCGGGCCCCAGCGCGCTCTCCACGTCATATGCTTGAAGGAACCCCAGTGCGGGACCGCACCGGTGCGCTCCGCATATGCAGAGTTCGTCTCCGCAGGTCCCGCTGGCGCTGTGACCCAGCGCCGCCACTTCGATGAGGAGGAATGCCGTGCCGACAAATCCTGGAGGACCGATCCTCAACGGGCTCCCCAGCCAGGTGCCGGATATCGATCCGGAGGAAACACGCGAATGGCTGGAATCACTGGACGGCCTCATCGCCGATGCCGGTCCGGTGCGCGCCCGCTACATCATGCTGAGCCTGCTCGACCGAGCACGCAAGAGCAATGTGGGTGTCCCCAGCCTCACCGCCACGGACTACATCAACACGATCAGCCCCGAGGACGAGCCCTGGTTCCCCGGCGATGAAGAGGTCGAGCGCACGTTCCGCCGCTGGAACCGCTGGAACGCCGCGATGCTGGTGCACCGCTCGCAGCGCCCCGGCATCGAGGTGGGCGGCCATATCTCCACCTACGCCTCCTCCGCGACTCTCTACGAGGTGGGCCTCAACCACTTCTTCCGCGGCAAGGACCACGAGGGCGGCGGCGACCACGTCTTCTTCCAGGGCCACGCCTCCCCCGGCATGTATGCCCGCGCCTACCTCGAGGGCCGCCTGGGCGCAGACCAGCTGGACGGATTCCGCCAGCAGGCCAGCGCCATCGTCGACGGCAAGAACCTGGGCATGCCCTCGTATCCGCACCCGCGGCAGATGCCGGACTTCTGGGAGCACCCCACCGTCTCGATGGGCCTCGGTCCCATGAACGCGATCTCGCAGGCACAGTTCGACAAGTACCTGCACAACCGCGGCATCAAGGACACCTCACAGCAGCACACGTGGGCGTTCCTGGGCGACGGCGAGCTGGACGAGCCGGAGAGCCGCGGCATGCTGCACGTCGCGGCGTACGAGGAGCTCGACAACCTCACCTTCGTCATCAACTGCAACCTGCAGCGACTGGACGGCCCGGTCCGCGGCAACGGCAAGATCATGCAGGAGCTGGAGTCGTACTTCCGCGGCGCCGGCTGGAACGTCATCAAGGTCATCTGGGGCCGCGAGTGGGACGCGCTGCTGGCCCAGGACCGCGACGGCGCCCTGGTCAACCTCATGAACCAGACGCCGGACGGCGACTACCAGACCTACAAGGCGGAGGACGGCGGGTTCGTCCGCGACAACTTCTTCGGGCGGGACCCCCGCACGAAGGCGATGGTCGAGAACCTCACCGACGAGCAGATCTGGAACCTCAAGCGCGGCGGCCACGATTACCGGAAGGTCTACGCCGCCTACCGCGCCGCGATGAACCACACGGGCCAGCCCACCGTCGTCCTCGTCAAGACGGTCAAGGGCTACTCCCTGGGCCCCACGTTCGAGGCCCGCAACGCGACGCACCAGATGAAGAAGATGACGATCGACGACCTCAAGCTGGCGCGTGATCACTTCTCCATCCCGATCACGGATGCGCAGCTCGAAGAGGACCCGAAGAAGCCTCCGTACTACCACCCCGGCGAGGACACCCCGGAGATCCAGTACCTCCAGGAGCGCCGCCGCAAGCTGGGCGGCTACGTGCCGGAGCGCCGGTCGAAGTACACACAGATCGAGCTGCCGGGCGACAAGGCCTACGACGCCGCCCGCCGCGGGTCCACCAAGCAGCCCATCGCCACGACGATGAGCTTCGTGCGTGTGCTCAAGGACCTCATGCGGGACAAGTCGTTCGGCCACCGCATCGTCCCGATCATCCCGGACGAGGCCCGCACCTTCGGCATGGACTCGTTCTTCCCCACCGCGAAGATCTACAACCCGCACGGGCAGAACTACATCTCCGTGGACCGCGACCTGTTCCTCGCCTACAAGGAGGCCACGGACGGGCAGCTGCTGCACGTGGGCATCAACGAGGCGGGCGCGACCTCCGCGCTCACCGCGGTGGGCACCTCGTACGCCACACACGGCGAGCCGATGATTCCGTTCTACATCTTCTACTCGATGTTCGGGTTCCAGCGGACCGGCGACTTCTTCTGGGCCGCCGGCGACCAGATGGCCCGCGGCTTCGTGCTGGGTGCCACCGCGGGCCGGACGACCCTGACGGGCGAGGGCCTGCAGCACGGTGACGGACACTCGCACCTGCTGGCCTCCACCTACCCGTCGGTCGTCTCCTACGACCCGGCCTACGGCTACGAGGTCGGGCACATCGTGCGCGCCGGCCTCGAGCGGATGTACGGGCAGGACGAGGACGCGCCCGAGGTCGACCCGAACGTGCTCTACTACATCACCCTCTACAACGAGCCGATGCTCCAGCCCAAGGAGCCCAAGAAGCTCGACGTCGACGGTCTGCTCAAGGGCATGTACAAGCTGGCGGACGGTCCTGCCGCGGACGGCCCCAAGGTCCAGCTGCTCGCCTCGGGCGTGGCAGTCCCGTGGGCCTACGAGGCTCAGCAGCTGCTGGCGGACGACTGGGGCGTGAGTGCGGACATCTGGTCCGTCACGTCGTGGAGCGAGCTGCGCCGCGACGGTCTCGCGGCGGATGAGGAGCGCCTCCTGAATCCGACGGCGACCCCGCGGGTCCCCTACGTGACGCAGGCGCTGCAGGACACGCAGGGCCCGGTCGTCGCCGCGAGCGACTACATGCGTGCGGTCCAGGACCAGATCCGTCAGTACGTGCCGAACCACTACACCTCGGTGGGTGCGGACGGCTACGCGATCTCCGACACCCGTCCCGCAGCACGGCGCCACTTCCTCATCGATGGCCCGTCCATCGCGGTCCAGGCGCTCATCAGCCTCGCGGACACGGGTGAGCTGGACATCGACGTGGCGGCGAAGGCCGCGAAGAAGTACAAGCTGGATGACCCCACGGCCGGCACGTCCGGCTCGCTGGAGGGCGGCGCCGCCTGACGCCGCAGGTCCGACCGGTCGGGGCCGGTGCGCCACAGTGGCGCACCGGCCCCGCGGTGTCTCCGGACCCGGAGGAAAACTCTCACGTTGTCGGGTGTCTACAACGCAGTAGGGCCCTGCAGACGATAGTGTGACCCTCATGCTGGCTTCCACATCAC
>DWZY01000090.1 GCA_019117325.1 Candidatus Brevibacterium intestinigallinarum | reverse complement strand
TTCCAGGACTACCTCGACAAGGGCGCGATCATCCTGGGCTCCTCCGACGACGTCGCCCAGCAGCTCGAGGACTACAAGAAGGCGACCGGCATCGGCGGCCTGGTCGGCTGGTTCGACGCCGGCAGCCAGCCGCAGGAGCAGGTGCTGCGCTCGATGACGAAGTTCGCCCAGGAAGTCCGCCCCCAGCTGGGCGGCTCGGCCTCCTGACACACTGCGCCCCGGTGCGACCGGGGCGCAGCCGCGGGCACCTGAGTCTGCTCAGGTGTCCGCGGCCATCCCTAGCAGCGGCGGAGGAAAACGCACAATGAATGGCAGCGCAGCAGAACAGGCTGCAGAGCACAAGGAGATCATCGACGCGCTCTTCGGGTTCGTCGACAAGGCCGTCTGGCCGATCGAGCAGAAGAACGCCGATCTGCTGGCGGATGATCGCCGGGTCTACGACGATCGCGGTCTCATGACGCCCGAGTACCGGGCGATCAACAAGGAGGTGCGGGAGCTCTCTGCGGAGGCCGGCTTCTACTCCCTTTACGGCGCGGAGGAGCTGGGTGGCGGCAACCTGTCCGCCACCGGCATCGTGGCGGTGCAGGAGGCCATGCACCACCGCTACGGACCGGACCGCACGGTCGTCCACGAGTCCGTCATCCCGTCGCCGTTCACCAACGGTCTCAGCCCGCTGCTGCTCAAGCTCGACGAGGGACTGCTCGAGGAGAAGATCGAGGCGATCCGCGACGGCAGTGCCACGCTGTGCTTCGCCCTGTCGGAGCCGGACGCCGGCTCGGACGTCTTCAACGTGAAGACCAAGGCGACTCCCGTGGAGGACGGCTGGGTCATCAACGGGCAGAAGCAGTGGATCTCCAATGCCGCACACGCCTCTCACGCATTCGTGTTCGCGGTCACCGACCCGGAGGCGTTCAAGGCACGCAAGGGCGGCATCACCTGCTTCTTCGTCGACACGGACACCCCTGGCTTCTCCGTCGACACCGGGATCCCGATGATGGGCAACCGCGGGTCGAACGCGACGATCATCTCGCTCTCGGACGTCAAGGTCACTCCGCGCCAGATCGTGGGCGCGGAGGGCGAAGCATTCAAGCTGGCGCTGGGCGGCATCAGCCGGGGGCGCCTCACGATGTCTGCGACCTGCGTGGGTCTGGCCCGCTGGGCGCTGGACATGTCGCTGGAGTACGCCAAGACGCGCAAGACCTTCGGCAAGACGATCGGCGAGCACCAGATGATCCAGGCGAAGCTCGCGGAGATGGCGATGGAGATCTACCTCTGCAAGTCAGCGGTGCTGCGGACGGCGGAGATGGTCGACGCCGGCCAGGACTCCATCAAGGAGACCTCCATCGTCAAGGCACGGTGCACGGAGATGGTGGGCAAGGTCCTCGATGAGGCCATCCAGATCCACGGCGGTGTGGGCCTGACGAACGAACTGGGCCTGGAAGCCGGTTACCGCTTCGCCCGCATGCTGCGCATCCCGGACGGCACGTCGGAGATCCAGCGTCGCACTATTGCGAAGCGGCTGCTGGCAGGGGAGACGGCGCTGTGACTCACACGACGGAGACGACCACGACGACTGCAGAGGGGCACACCGGCGGCGCGCTCGCACCGCTCGACCTGGTCGAGCGCGAGCTGCGCGACGGCGTCCTCACGATCACCCTCAACCGGCCGGAGGCGAAGAACGCGCTCAGTCAGGATCTGCGGGCCGACCTGCGCACGGCGCTGCTGGACGCACACGGAGATGACGCGGTCCGCTGCATCGTCCTCACGGGAGCCGGTGACAGCTTCTGCGCTGGCGGCGATGTCAAGGGCATGGGGAAGAACACACCGGCCCGCTCTGCGGCGCGCATCGCGCTGGGGCGCGAGCTCGTCGAGCTGCTGCGCGGTGTCAACGTCCCCACGATCGCGGCCGTGCGCGGCCACGCAGTAGGTGCGGGCTTCGGCCTGGCGCTCGGCACCGACCTCATCGTCGCGAGCGACACCGCGAAGTTCCAGTTCGGCTTCATCAAGCGCGGTCTCGCGCCGGACAGCTCCGTGCCCTACCTGCTCGCGCAGCAGATCGGCGCACGCACGACGATGTACTACGGCATGACCGGTGAGGTCATCGACTCCGCCCGCGCGCTGGAGCTGGGGATCGCCGTCAAGCGGTTCGAGGATGCGACCTTCCGCGACGAGGTCCAGGCGTTCGCCGCGACGCTGGCCACCGGTCCCACCGCTGCGCTGTTCGCGACCCGCAAGGTCGTCCAGGCAGCGGCAGACCTCACCTTCGCACAGACCTGGGACTTCGAGTCGTTCGCCTCTGCGGTGACGTCGACGACCCAGGACCACAAGAACTCTGTCGCGGCCTTCAAGGCCAAGACGACCGTCGAATTCCAGGGAGAGTGACACCCATGAGCCTCGTGAGCGTGGAACGCAATGAAGAGCACCGCTATGCCGTTGTGACGATGCAGCGGGCAGAGAAGCTCAACGCCTTCAACTCGGAACTACTGAACGATCTGTTCGCCGCCCTCACGCAGCTGAAGGAAGACGACGCGATCTCCTCCGTCATCGTCCAGGGCGCGGGAGGCAACTTCAGCGCGGGCTACGACGTGGTGACGAGTTACACTGCGCCCACAGCCTTCCAGGACTGGCGGAAGCTGCAGAACGCCGTCGACCTGTGGGAGCAGATCTGGCGCTACCCCAAGCCGGTCATCGCGGCTATCGAAGGCCACTGCCTGGGTGGCGCGACGATGTTCGCAGCCTGCGCGGACCTCGTGATCGTCGCGGAGGATGCGAACATCGGGTGGCCGTCGATCCCTCTGGGCGGCGGACTGCTGAGCCCTGTGTCCCTGTGGCACATCGGGATGCGCAAGGCGAAGGAACTGTCGTACATCGCCGGCAACGGGATGACGGGCACCGAAGCCGTCGATCTGGGCTGGGCCAACCGCAGCGCGCCCAAGGGCGACGTCGAGGAGGCCGCGATCGCCATGGCCCGCCGTATCGGGAAGACGCCGCTGGACCTCCTCTACCTCAAGAAGAACGCGCTCAACCGCGTCTTCGATCGGCAAGGATTCGTCGAGGCGCTGCGCGCCGGCGCCGAGTGGGATTCGATCTCGCACACGGCCGAATCGATCGATCAGGTCAAGGAGCAGATGCGCGAACTGGGCTTCAAGGGCGCCATCAAGCACTTCACTGAAGGCTGACCTTGGACAGAAGGCTACCCCTCCCCTCGGAGGGGTGACCGTTGCGCGACCCCGCGGGACGGTGGTTTGAATTACAAAGGAGTAATCACATGCGATCGAGACTCATGCGGGGAGCGGCGCTCCCCCTGGCGGTCGCCACCGCGTTTGTCATGACCGGCTGCTCGAAGGCGGACGGGGGCGGCGGTGACGCCAGCGGCGGTGGCGAAGGCGTTGAAGCCGGTGCGACGATGGAGGAGTACCAGGCGGCGTTCGCCGATGTCGACCCCATCGAGCTCGACTTCCAGGTTGCCTCGCCTAACCCGGAGGCGTACTCAGCCCTGCGCGACCAGCAGTTCGCGGAATCGCTCGAGGAGTGGTCGGACGGCAAGATTAGTGTCAACATTCATTACTCGGGTGCGATCGCAGCGCCTACCGAGGTGCCGAGCGCGCTTGTGGATGGCCGTCTGGACCTGGCCCACTATTACACGACCTATGAGCCTCAGGAAATGCCTGCGTTCGTGGACATGACGACTTCAGCCGTGCAGGTGCCCAGCACCCCACTGGTGGGCGAGATCGTTATGCATGCAGCACTCCTGGAAGTGGGTTTCAACACCCCGGAGATCGTCGAGGAGTTCGAGAGTCGCGGGATGTACCCGATCAACC
>DWZY01000089.1 GCA_019117325.1 Candidatus Brevibacterium intestinigallinarum | reverse complement strand
TCCGGCTCGACCTCCGTGAGGTCGATCGTGTCACTGCGTGGGTCGGCCGTCATCGCGCGCGTGACTGCCGCGGCCAGGTCGTCCGCCTCCGCGCTCAGTCCCGTCGTCGCGGGCACGACCGTGAGGGTGTCGCCGGAGATGTCGAAGCTCGCGTCCGTGGGTGCGACGCCCACGTCCGGGTTGGCCTCGAACACCGCGTCCGTGAGCGCCTCCGCGTCGAAGTCGGGGACCAGTGTGCCCTGCGCGGGCTCGAACGTCAGCTGGGCGGCGATCGTGTCCGCGGACACGGTGAGCTCGTGCTCCAACCCGTCCGGATCCGTCGCCTCGAGCTGGACATCGTCGGACACCGCGGGCTCCGCGACGTCGGTGCGCACCTGCTCCGCCTCGTCCGTCGTGATGTCCGGCTCCGTCTCTGCCGGATCGACGCTCACCGGGTCCGCGCGCAGCCACTGCTCCTCGAGCGCCTCGCGCAGCGCGGTGTCCGTCACGACGGTGCCGTCCTCGCCCTTCGTCACGATCGCGGCCCCGTCCTCGTCGTACTCGAGCAGGGCGTCGACCGGCTCGCGGGTGAGGTCCGCGGCGGTCTCCGCGAGGACCGGGCCCAGCGCATCCTCATCGATGGCGAAGGCCGGCTCGATCGTGGTCTCGCCAGCGAAGCGCTCCCACATGACGCGCGGGTCCAGGGAGAATCCCAGCGCCCGGTCGACAGTCGCGTCGATGTCGACATCCAGCCCCACATCTGCGGGTGTCAGCTGCGCGGACGATTCGCCCGCGACGACCTCGATGTCCTCGTCCGTGACGCCGTCCAGTCCGTCGGTCAGAGCTGCGACCGCATCCTCGCGGGACATCCCGCCGATGTCGACGCCCACGGCCTGCGCACCGGCCGGAGCCTTGGTCGACTGCCACGCCGCGATGAGGAGGTAGGCGCCCACCAGCAGGATGACGGCCGCGGTGCCGATGATGATCCACCACCGACGGCGCGTGCCGCCTGAAGTCTCCTGTGCCATGTGCGGCGCCCTGCCTTCCCGACCCGGTCCTGCGGCCCCGGTTGCCGCGGCGGATCACGAGAAATGTACTACACGCGGCGTGAGCGCGAGGGCAGGAAGACGATGGCCGCCGCGAGCACCATGGGCGCGAAGAGCCACACGAGCGACCGCAGCGAGCCGGTCACGATGAGGTCGTTGCCCGGCCACAGCTGCGGCTGCGCGAAGGCGAAGTTGACGATCGACACGACGGCCGCGAGCACGACCGTCACGATCGTCGACCGGTACAGGGCGCTCACGTGCCACAGACCCGCGATCGTGAGCAGGAGCGCAAGCCCCAGTCCCCACGGGACGATGACCGGCTGGCCCGCGACGGACACGGCCGTCGCGTTGAGGTGCTGGAGCGAGCCCAGCAGCCCCACGACGACGCCCACGACGAGTGCGTGGAGGCAGCCGCCCAGGGTCGCCGTCCAGCTCCCGTCCGTCCGCCGTCGCCGAGGCCGCGGCCGCAATCCGTCCGACTCCCCCGCCGCTTGGGTCGCCTCGTCCGCTCCCGTCGAGTGACCGGCGCCGCCCGCGGCCGCGGTCGCGCCGGCGGCGCCTGCCGCGGCACCCGTGGGCAGGGCACCGCCCGGCTCGTAGCCGGGAGCCCGGCCGCCGGGCGACCGCTCGGGCGCCAGCAGGGTGATCTCGTCGACCGTGCCGTCGGGCAGTGCGCGGATGGGGGCCTCGGCGCTCTTCGCGAAGTCCGCCAGTGCGAAGTGCTCCGTCGTGCCGATCCGCTGTCCCACCTTGTTGGACAGGGCGAAGAAATCACCGGCGACTGTCACCTGGGTCGCGTGCGCGGCCATCGCCATCGCCTTGGTCCCCAGCAGGTCCTCGACGTCCTGAGACACGGCCAGCGGCACGTCGTCCGCGATGGTGGAGGGGGCCTCGGCGGGGGTGAACCCGGTGAGGTCGAACCCGGGCGCGGTCGCGTCGAACGTCGCGGCGACGGCCTGCGGCGGGTTCGCGATGGTGAGCAGTCGGGTCCGCTCAGCGCGGGCGGGACCGCCGCGGCGCAGTGCCCGCACGGTGCCGTCGTGGCAGCGGCGGTGGTCGGGATGGCCGTAGCCGCCGTCCGCGCCGTAGGTGAGGACGAGGTGCGGGTCCAGAGCGTCGATGACGGCCGCGATCCGGCCTGCGACCTCGTCGAGATCCGCGGCGCACAGCGCGTCTGGGGACATCGTCGCCGGCGCGTGGGCGTGCCCGTCCTCGCCCCACACCATCCCGGAGTCCTCGAAGCGGCGGGCCGGGAACCCGGCAGCGGCCTCGGGAGCGGACTGTCCCAGGTACGCGTGCTCGGTGACGCCCAGAGCCTGCAGCGCGGCCGCGAGCTCCTGCTCGCGGTGCGCTGCCAGGCCTGCCCGGTCGCCGGCCAAGTGGGCCAGCGGGGCACCGATGACCTCCCCGCCCTCGCCGCGGGTCGCGGTCAGGAGGACGACGCGCGCGCCCGCCTGCACGAGGTGGGCCATCGTGCCGCCCGTGGCGATCGACTCGTCATCGGGGTGGGCGTGGACGAGGAGGACAGTGGGTGCCGTCAACGAGTGATCAGCCCTGCGCCCGTCGCTGCGACTTGTGGCGCTCCTTCTGGTCGAGGATGACCTTGCGGATGCGCACCGACGACGGCGTCACCTCGACGCACTCGTCCTGGTTCGCGAACTCCAGGCTCTCCTCGAGGGTGAGGGTGCGCGGCGGGACGAGGTTCTCGAACGTGTCGGAGGAGGCCGCACGCATGTTCGTGAGCTTCTTCTCCTTCGTGATGTTCACGTCCATGTCGTCGGAGCGCGAGTTCTCGCCCACGATCTGGCCCTCGTAGACCTCGGAGGTGGGCTGCACGAAGAACGAGCCGCGCTCCTGCAGGTTGATCATCGCAAACGGGGTGACGACGCCCGCGCGGTCGGCGACCAGCGAGCCCGCGGTGCGGAACTCGATGGGGCCGGCCCAGGGCGCGGTGCCGGCGGAGATCGAGTTCGCGATGCCGGTGCCGCGTGTCTCCGTCATGAAGCGGGTGCGGAAGCCGATGAGGCCGCGGGCGGGCACCTTGAACTCCATGCGGACCCAGCCGGTGCCGTGGT
>DWZY01000088.1 GCA_019117325.1 Candidatus Brevibacterium intestinigallinarum | reverse complement strand
GTCCAGGGTCCACGGGCCGATCCCGTCGACGGACTGCAGATCCGACCGCGGCGGCAGCACGTCCGGATCGCCCGTCTGCGCGAAGAGGGCCGCGACCTCGTGGACCGTCCGTGCGCGGCTGCGGGTGAGGCGGATCGTGGCGCGCAGCTCCTCGAGAGGGACCGCTGCCAGCCGGGCGGGCGTGGGGAAGAGGCGCAGATCCGCGATCCCTCTCGGTGCGGTCCCGGCGCGGCTCGACGGGTCGTGGACACCAGCACTGCGATCCGCGCCTGCCGCTGGACTCACCCCGTACGCGGCGACGAGTCGCGCGTCGAACAGGCGCGAGGTCCGCAGCGTCACCTGCTGGCCCAGGACCGTCATGACGACGGCCTCGAACGGGGACTGGAACCGGCTCATCCGCAGCCCCGGCCGCCCGCGCACCTGCTCCGCGAAGAACGGATCTGCGCCCAGGTGCCGGTCGATCGCGGACGTGTCGGTGTCCAGGTCGAACCAGTGCCGCACCCGGGCGGCGATCTCGTCGTTCACACCCGCGTCGCGGGTCCCGGTCGTGACCGTCGCGCCGGTCTCCTCCAGGCTCACGGTGATCGCGTGCGGTTCGGCGTGGACGTCGACCCACCGGGTCATCGTCGCCGAGGCCCCCTCCAGCAGGTGCAGACCCTCCACCGCGTGGACGGCCAGTGAGGTGCGGGCGGCCTCCCGGTCGAAGGGCCCGTTGGCCTCGAGTCGGATCTGCGCCTGGGCGATCATGCCGGCCAGACGCCGGAGGTGCCGCGCCGGTGCGAGTCCACGAGGTGGGTGTCGACGATCCCGATCGCCTCCATGAGGGCGAACATCGTCGTGGGGCCCACGAACGCGAAGCCCTCCTTCTTGAGCGCCTTGGACAGGGCGAGCGATTCCGGTGATCGGGTGGGGACCTCGGCGAGGGTCCGGGGCGAGGGGGTCTCCTCCGGCTGGAACGACCACACGAAGTCGACGAGGCCGCCCTTCTCCCGCAGCCCCACCGTCGCGTGCGCGTTCGTGATCGTCGCCCTGATCTTCGCCCGGTTCCGCACGATGCCGGCATCCTCGAGGAGCCGGGCGACGTCAGACTCCCCGTACTGCGCGATGCGGTCCGGGTCGAAGTCGTCGAAGGCGGCACGGAACGCCGGTCGCTTGCGCAGGATCGTCGCCCAGGACAGGCCCGACTGGAACGCCTCGAGGCTGATCCGCTCGAAGAGGCCCTGCTCGTCGCGGATCGGCATGCCCCATTCCGTGTCGTAGTAATCGCGCAGCAGCGGGTCGACCGCTGCCCACGCGGGGCGGGCCAGTCCGTCCTCGCCGATCACCACGCCCGTGTCTGTGCTCATCCGTCCAGTCCTGTCACTCGCATCGTGATGTTGATCCGGCCGGTCTCCAGTCCGCAGCCGTCGGGCGCCGTGCCGGGGTGCACCTTCGTGACGCCGTGGTAGGCCAACCGGGAGGGTCCGCCGAAGACGAAGAGGTCGCCGGAGCCCAGCTCGATGTCCTGGTACGGCTTCGTGCGGGTCTCCGTGTTGCCGAATCGGAAGCGGCACGCGTCCCCGATGGACAGGGACACGACCGGGGCGAGGGACTCCTCGTCCTTGTCCTGGTGCATGCCCATCTTCGCGGTGTCGTCGTAGAAGTTCACCAGCGCCGTGTCCGGCGTAAAGTCATCGCCCGCGTGCGGGTCGCCGGTCGCAGCCACGAGAGCCTTGCGGCCCAGGCGCACCATCCAGTCGGGGAAGTCCAGCACCCGGTTGCCGTTCACGTCGACGGCCTCACGGGAGTAGGCGTAGGGCCGCCAGTGCCAGCCCAGGCACACGGTGCGCACGCTCATCTCGTGGCCGCGGATCTTCGCCGCCCGGATCGGCACGGGACCCTGCGTCCACTCGTGGAACCTCTCGACGATCCACCGCTGCTGCTCGAGTGTGAGCCAGCCGGGCACGTGGTGGGCGCCCGCGGGCAGCGCCGGCGGGGGTGAAGCGAACAGCTCGTCTCCGAACAGGGTGCTCAACGGCTCCTCCTCACGGCCTCGGCGGCGGTTGCCCGGGTGCGACCAGCATGCCTCATGCGGACCGCTCCAGGTCCAGCAGCGTCGTCTTGGCCTCGAGGCCGCCCAGGTAGCCGCCCAGGCCGCCGTCGGAGCGCAGCACCCGGTGGCACGGGACGACGACGGGCAGCGGGTTCGTCGCGCACGCGGTGCCGACGGCGCGGACGGCGGTGGGGTTGCCCACCTGCGCGGCGACCTCCTTGTACGTGAGCGTGCGGCCGTAGCCGATGTGGGGCAGGAAGCGCTGCACCTCCTGCCGGAAGCCGGACGACAGCGCGTGATCCAGCGGCAGATCGAACGCGTGCCGGGTGCCGGCGAAGTACTCCTCGAGCTGGGTCGCGACTGCATCGAGGGGGCCGGGTGCGGCGACGATGCGGGGGCTCACCTTCGCGGCGAGCTGTGCGAGGACGGTATCGAAGTCCTCGCGCTCGAAGGCGACGCGGACGAGGCCGGTCGTCGTTGCGGCCAGCAGCAGCGGGCCGATCGGGGTGTCGAGCGTGCGGTAGGCGACGTCGACGAGTCCGCGGTCAGCGGCGGTCTGCGCGAGGCGGGAGCGGAGCCGGTCGAGGTCGGGGGTCTCGACCGGGAAGAGGTCGGTCATGTCGGGCTCTGTGGAGACCGCGGCCGAGGCCGTCGCTGGGGACCGGGTCGTGTCACTGGTGGTCATCGGGCTGCTCCGTCCGTGCGGTGGTCGGGTGACGTTCGTGGCGTGCGATCCGGTGCCGTGGGTGGGGACACGTCCGCTGTGCGCGCGGCATCCGTCTGGGACTGTTCCGCCCGGAGCTGGCGCCGCAGCGTGCGGATGCCGTCTGCG
>DWZY01000005.1 GCA_019117325.1 Candidatus Brevibacterium intestinigallinarum | reverse complement strand
CTTCGACGTGATCATCCGCATCAAGGGCGGCGGACCCTCCGGCCAGGCCGGAGCCGTGCGCCTGGGCATCGCCCGTGCGCTCAACGAGATCGACCGCGACAACAACCGCGCGGAGCTCAAGAAGGCCGGCTTCCTGACCCGTGACGCACGCGTCCCGGAGCGGAAGAAGGCAGGACTGAAGAAGGCGCGCAAGGCGCCGCAGTTCTCCAAGCGCTGATCCCGCTGTCCGCGCTGCTGCGCGGACCGGATCACCCGAAGGCCCCCGACCACTGGTCGGGGGCCTTCGTCGTGTTCGGGCACCCCATGAATCCGGGTTGATTGCCACAAGGGGTGTTCAGGCCGGACCCCGCGGGTCTCCGACCGCACCGGTCGGGCCCCGCGCGCGTGTGCGGGGCCCTCCTCGCGGTGACTCGCTCTAGACTGTGGGGCACTGCCACAGGAAGGATCCCCCGCACCATGTCACGACTCTTCGGTACCGACGGCGTCAGAGGCCTGGCCAACCGCGATGTCACCGCGAGGCTCGCGCTGCAGCTGGCCGTCGCCGGGAGCCGCGTGCTGGCTCGCCCGGAGACCGCCGAGCCCGGCGTCCGTCCGGTCGCGATCGTCGGCCGGGACACCCGGGTGAGCGGCGAGTTCCTCGCGTCCGCGACCGCCGCCGGCATCGCCTCGACCGGGGTCGACGTCGACGATGTGGGCGTGCTGCCCACCCCCGGTATCGCTCATGCGGTCAAGGCGACTGGTGCGGCCTTCGGCGTCGTCATCTCCGCCTCGCACAACCCCATGCCGGACAACGGCATCAAGTTCTTCGGCCCCGGCGGCACGAAACTCACCGACGCGCAGGAGGACGAGATCCTCGCGCTCCTGGACGAGGAGTGGGAGCGCCCCACGGGCGCTGAGGTGGGCCGCATCAGCCGCTACCCGGCCGCCGCGGACGAGTTCACGGAGCACCTGGTGCGCGGCCTGGGCGAGCCCGGCGCGGAGCGGCCCCTGTCCGGGCTGTCCGTCGTCGTCGACTGCGCACACGGGGCGGCCTCGGTCGTGGGTCCGGCCGCACTGCGGCAGGCGGGTGCCGAGGTCGTCGTCATCGCCGCGGAGCCGGACGGCTACAACATCAACGACGGGGTGGGCTCCACCCACATCGAAAACCTCAGCGAGGCCGTCATCCAGCACCAGGCGGATCTGGGCGTCGCCTTCGACGGCGACGCGGACCGCTGCCTGGCGGTTGACGCGCTGGGCCGCGAGGTCGACGGCGACCAGGTCATGGGCATCCTGGCGCTGGGCATGAAGCAAGAGGGGACGCTGGCGGACGACACCCTGGTCGTGACCGTCATGTCGAACCTGGGCCTGCGCCTGGCGATGGAGAAGCAGGGCATCCGCATCGAGGAGACCGCGGTGGGCGACCGCTACGTCCTCGAGCGGATGCTCGAGGGCAAGTACTCGCTGGGCGGCGAGCAGTCCGGTCACGTGCTCCTGCTGGACCACGGCACGACGGGCGACGGCGTGCAGACCTCCCTGCACCTCATGCACCGGATGGCGCGGACCGGGCGCACCCTCGCGGACCTCGCGGCAGAGGTGCCCAAGCTCCCGCAGGTGCTCATCAACGTCAAGGGCGTCGACAAGACGCGGGCCAGCACCGATGCGGACCTGCAGAAGGACATCGCCGAGGTCGAGGCCCAGTTGGGCGAGACCGGTCGCGTGCTGCTGCGCGCCTCTGGCACCGAGCCGGTCATCCGGGTCATGGTCGAGGCCGCCACGCAGGACGAGGCGCAGGCGCAGGCCGAGCGCCTGGCCGGCTGCGTCCGGGAGCGCCTGGCGCTCTGAGGCACTGGCGCGCAGGCGCACAGTCGTAGGCGCGTTGTCGCAGGCGCGCCGGCGCATGCATGACGGAGGGGCCCGCATCTGCGGGCCCCTCCGTCATGTCACACGTGGTGCCTTACGCCTCGTGGCGGAACTGCGTGCGATGGAACTGCGCGTAGAGGCCGTCCCGGGCCATGAGCGAGGCGTGGTCGCCGCGCTCGACGATCCGCCCGTGCTCGACGACGAGGATCTGGTCCGCCGCCTCGATGGTCGAGAGGCGGTGGGCGATGACGAGGGCCGTGCGGCCCTCCATCGCCTCGTCCAGCGCCTGCTGGATCGCGGCCTCGTTCGTGGAGTCCAGCGCGCTGGTGGCCTCGTCGAGGATGACGACGGGCGGGGCGGACAGGAGCAGGCGGGCGATCGTGAGGCGCTGGCGCTCGCCGCCGGACAGGCGGTAGCCGCGCTCGCCGATGACGGTGTCGAGCCCGTCCGGCAGGTGATCCAGGACCTCGGTGAGCCGGGCGCGGCGGATCGCATCGTGCAGCTCGTCATCCGTGGCGTCCGGCTTCGCGATGAGGAGGTTGTCGCGGATCGAGTCGTGGAACAGGTGGCCGTCCTGCATGACCATGCCCACCGCGCGCTGAAGGTCCGGGAAGGACAGGTCGCGCACGTCGACGCCGCCCAGCTCGACCGCGCCGCCGGTCACGTCGTAGAGGCGCGGGACCAGGGACGCGAGGGTCGACTTGCCGGCCCCGGACGAGCCCACGAGGGCGACGGTCTGCCCGGCCGGGATCTCGATGTCGATCCCGTGGAGGACGTCGCCGTCATCCCGGGCATCGAGGGTGGCGACCTCTTCCAACGAGGCGAGTGAGACCTCGGACGCGGAGGGGTACGCGAAGCGGACGTCGCGCAGGGAAACGGACAGCGGTCCGTCCGGCAGCGGGACGGGGCGGGCGGGCTCGCGGATGGGGGAGCGGAGATCCAGGACCTCGAAGACGCGCATGAAGCTCACGACGGCGCTCATGATGTCCATGCGGGCGTTGGCCAGCATGGTGAGCGGCCCGTAGAGGCGGGTCAGCAGCATCGCGAGAGTGACGACGCGGCCGGCGTCCAGGGAGCCCGCGACCGCCTGCCAGCCGCCCAGCCCGTAGACCAGGGCCAGCGCCAGCGCGCTCACCAGGGTGAGGGCGGTGACGAAGGTGGCCTGGAGCATCGAGACGCGGACCCCGATGTCGCGGACGCGACCCGCACGCAGCGCGAACTCGCGGGACTCGTGGCCGGGGTCGCCGAACAGGCGCACCAGGGTCGCGCCGCCGGCGGAGAACCGCTCCGTCATGCGCGTCGACATCGCCGCGTTGTGGTCCGCGGCCTCGAACTGGAGGGCGGCCAGCTTCCCGCCCAGCATGCGGGCGGGGATGAGGAAGACGGGCAGGAGCAGGATGGACAGGACGGTGACCTGCCAGGAGATCGTCACCATGACGGCGACCGTGAGGATGAGGGAGACCGCGTTCGACACGACGCCGGACAGGGTGTTCGAGAACGCGCGCTGCGCTCCGATGACGTCCGTGTTGAGGCGGGACACCAGCGCGCCGGTGCGGGTGCGGTTGAAGAACGCGATGGGCATCGTCTGGACGTGGTCGTAGACGGCCGTGCGCAGGTCGAAGATGAGGCCCTCGCCCACGCGCGAGGACAGCCAGCGGGTGCCGATCGTGATGACGGCCTCGGCGATCGCCAGTACGGCGATGGCGCCGGCCAGCCAGCCGATGGTGGACAGGGGGCCGCCCGCGGTGATCGCGTTGACGACGCGGCCGGACAGGACGGGGGTGATGACTCCCACGACGCTGGCCAGGACGGACAGCGCGAGGAAGCCGATGAGGAGGTTCTTCTGCCGGGCGGCGAAGCCGAAGATCCGGCGGATGGTCGGGCGGTCGACGGTGACGTCTCTGGCGTCTCCGCCGGTGCGGTGGCTCTGGACCTGACGGCGCATCATCATCTGGGGACTGATCGTGCTCATGGGACTCCCGGAGGTGGGCGACGGAGAGAAGGCTGGCGGGAGCGCACCGGAACATGCGCTGCAGATCGCACCATCTCAACCCGTGGACGCTCGCATTCATTCCCGCGGGGCGCGCAGACGAACGGCGCCCCCCGTCAGGACGGGGCGCCGCGTGCTGTGTCGCTCAGAGCTTGCGCAGCTGGATGCGGGCAACTGAGTGGTCGGAGGCCTTCCGCAGCAGCAGGTCCGCGCGTCCGCGCGAGGGCATGACGTTCTCGTGGAGGTTGGGTGCGTTGATCGAGTCCCAGATCTCCGTCGCCAGGACCCGGGCCTCCGCATCCGTGAGCTCGGAGTAGCGGTGGAAGAACGAGTCGGGATCCTGGAACGCGCCGTGCTTGAGCCGCAGGAAACGCCGGATGTACCAGGACCGGACGTCCGCGGCGCTCGCGTCGACGTAGATGGAGAAGTCGAAGTAGTCGCTCACCGCGACGCCCACCTTCCCGTCCGCGCGGGGACGCGGCGGCTGGAGCACGTTGAGGCCCTCGACGATGAGGATGTCCGGGCGCCTCACGGTGATGCTGGCGCCGGGGACGATGTCGTAGGTGTGGTGCGAGTAGACGGGCGCGCGAACCTCCTGCGCGCCGGACTTCACGGCGGCCAGGAAGCGCAGCAGGGCACGACGGTCATAGGACTCGGGGAAGCCCTTGCGGCCGCTGAGCCCGCGGCGCTCCAGCTCTGCGTTGGGGAACAGGAAGCCGTCCGTCGTCAGGAGCTCGACGCGCGGGGTGTCGCCCCAGCGGGCCAGCATCTCGCGCAGCAGGCGGGCGGTCGTCGACTTGCCCACGGCGACGGACCCGGCGACGCCGATGACGAACGGCGTCCGCTTGGACGCGGGTTCGAATCCC